>LJXT01000086.1 GCA_001314815.1 Algoriphagus marincola HL-49 | reverse complement strand
TTTTTAGAAATTGATGAGAGGTAAATTTCAAAAAGCTTGCATGGGGTAATTCTTTACCATTCATTTCGATATTTTCCAAAATCAAATGAATGTGATTTGGCATAAAAACAAATCCATAGATACGGATCAAACCTTTGTTTGACAAAAACTTCAAACTACTAATAAGAATATCTTTAAATCCCTTTTTGTCAAGTAGAGGGTACCAATCCTTGATTGTGGCGGTAAAAAAGTAGACTTTTCCTAAATCCATGGAATTGAAAGCTTAATAACTAAATCAAAACAATTGATTTCAATTCAAAAAACAAACCTATCGCCGCTGTGAGTGTCACTCATAGCATAAATATTGAGGAAATATACACGTGAGTTAAGACACTCAGGTGGGCAGAGGATCTACCTCGGCAAGTTCAGGGATATTCCAGCCGCTGTGAGTGTCTCCACTCACAGCAGATAGTAGGATGCAATATTCACGTGAGTGAGGACACTCACCTGGGCAGAAACGCGCAACTCATTTCCTCGCCGCTGTGAATGCCTGCCTTCGGTAGACAGGTCCCCACTCCAAGCCCCAATCAATTTCTCGGCAAAAAGATCTCAGCCAACATACAACGAGCCGAACCCCCTCCCAACTTCTCAATCGTAGGAATCTGAGGGCTAATAATGGTCGTATACTTCTCAATTAATTGAATTTGACCAACATTCAAAGAATCATAAGCAGCCTGTGACATCACCGTGAATTTTTCCCCTCCATCATTACATACCTCCAGCATATTTCCAGCAAAATGAAACTTCTGCTTGGCTGTAATCGGAATGACTTTTTTCCCGGATTGAGTCAGGCTCTGTTGCACCTTGAGTTTGTCGGAGGCCTTCACGATGCTTTCCAAGCAAACAACTGCCAAATCAGTACCCACATGCATCATCACATTGGTGTGATAGATGGGGACCACCTTGCCTCCAGCCTCCTGAACCGCATCAAAGGCTATTACCTTGTATCCAATCAGCTTGGAGAGGTAATCCAAAGGTACCGGATGGGTTCGCTCGGAAAGGCAAGCATAAATGATTCTTTGATCATGATCCATCACCATACTGCCCGTCCCCTCGAGATACTGTCCATCCTGCTCAAAAAAGCTTAAATCAATGATTTCTTTTACCTGAAATCCTGAATTCATCAGCAGCTCGATCAGGTCCTTCCGACGCTCCAGACGGCGATTAGGCGAAAACATAGGATAGAGAATGATTTTCCCATCAGGATGTGTAGAAAACCAATTATTGGGAAATACAGCGTCTGTTTTCACAGGCTTTTCCGTATCCTCAACCACCACCACTTGAACACCTTGATCTTCTAGCAGTGCCACAAATCCATCAAATTCCTTTCGAGCCAATGCCTTGATCTCAGCCGGGGCACGCTCATCTTGCTGCTGGTAAATATTATTCTCCGCCGTATCGGTATTGAAACCAAAATTGGCGGGACGAATCATGACTAGAATTTGGCTGCTTTGCATTTTAACGGGTAGATGGATAACAGTAAAGAACGGGTTCGATGGAGAATCGTTTTTCTGAAAGGGTGTAGAATGTGGCTCCCGATGGACCGAAACCAATGGCTTCACCCTGAGGCTCAGGATTGTAAGGGAGTTCGATTGGATCTCTTTTCAAAACATCCAATAAATCTTCCCCTTCTTCCCGCTCCCAATAAAATATGGACTGGTAATTCTTAATCAGAATTTTGCTGCCATCAGCGGAAATGTCCCCTGCTGTGGACATGGTAAAGGGCAGGTTGAAATGGGCTTCCATTTCAGTTTCTCCAGACTTCCGAAAAGCCTCCTGATCAAAGCTGTAAATCGAATTCTGAACATCCCGCTTGGATAGAATATAGATGCGACCATCCAATGGATCCACCATCATGGTTTCGGCATCCCGTGGACCCTTGGGATAGGTTAGGATCGCAGCTTCCACTGTCACTTTACCAGATTGAATTCGGTTGGGTTCCGGAAAGCGATAAACGATGACCTCATCATGCCTTGCCAGATTATCCCCAATTTCACCCACATAGACGTAAGATTGCCCATTGGGCCCTGGACCGACGGCTATCTCTTCCCAGTCGCGATTTTCTACTCCCTCCAATTCCAATTTTCCCAATTCATTTCCTAAAGAGTCCAAAAGGTACACAGCCGCTTCTCCCCCACTATCCGTTTGCACATAGATCAGATTGGGATGCTTTCGTGAAAAAGCCAAACCGCTGATTTCTTCCAAAAGCGGATTGGAAATGGTCGCAACGGCCTGACCCGTTGCGTAGGGTAAAGAGGTTTTATCAGACTGCTGCGCAAAAAGGAATAAGGGCATGCCAGCCAAAACAAGAGCATAAATAATCTTTCGCATGTTCAAAAATAGGGATTCATATGGGCAAAGTTTTGAAATACTGGTAAATTGATAGAAAAAAATCATGGATCCGCTACTCAAAAAATTAAACTTTAAAGAGGGGATGAAAATCCAAATTCTAAATTGTCCTGAGGAATTGAAAGAGATAGAGAAAGAATGGACATCTTTGGGTTTATTGGCAAAAGACTCTGATCACCCGGACTTTCTTTTAGGTTTTGCCCTAAGCGAGGGTGAGATACGGGTACTTTTCGATCAAATGAAACCACAGCTGCGGGAAGATGAAATCTTTTGGATCGCATATCCGAAGAAAAGCTCCAAACGCTATCAGGTGTCAATCAATCGAGACAAAGGTTGGAAAGCCTTAGGAGATCAGGGGTATGAGGGCGTTCGTCAGGTTTCTATCAATGAGGACTGGTCGGCCTTACGCTGGAGAAACGTCAAATTCATCAAAAAAATGACTCGAAAATTCAGCGCAAAAGATCAATGATTACAAGCCCTTGGTGACCAAAGTCCCCAAAGGATCCCTACGAATTCTCCTTTTTAGTTCTGATTTTAAATTAACTCACCCTTGATCAAAAACTTCTTTAAGTGGCAAATCCGGATTTTCGACCAACTCGATGAGCATTGGGAGAGTCCCCGAGTCAGTAAAATGATCAGCAACCTGGTGGTAGCCTTCTTTGTCGGCGGCCTGATCATCGGTTTGCTGAATTACCTAAGCATAGCCAATCCACTTGCAGGAGTATCGGCTTTTTTTGCAATCGAACTCGCATTTACCGTTTTACTGATTTTCGAGATTCTCGGCTTGATCTTTCTGATTCCTCACTCGGTAGCCGATTCGGTGGGTAAGCAATTTGAGATTATTTCCCTACTGCTGCTTCGGGATGCCTTCAAGGAGTTTGGACATTATTTAGGAGAAATTCACTGGGATGTGGACTTCCTTTGGGAATTGGGACCTATAGTCTCCGATGCTTTTGGGGCTATTCTGATCTTTTTGATCACGGGTTTATTCTATCGAGCACAGCGACACATTCGGATCACCGGCAACTACGAAGAGCAATCCGGCTTTTCAAATATCAAAAAACTGATTTCCACTTACTTGGCACTTACCTTTCTTGGTTTGGGCATTTATGATCTGTTTACCGCGTACCAAACCAATCATTTTAATTACAGCCTGGAGCTTTTCTATACCTTATTGATCTTTGCAGATGTATTTATTTTGCTCTTTTCCCTAAGATATACGACCAAGTACCTCAACTTATTTCGTTATTCTTCCTTTGCATTGGCGACGATCTTCCTTCGACTGACACTTTCCGCTCCTGCCTATTTCAATGTTTTGCTGGCCGTAATTGCTGGTTTGATGGTCTTGGGAGTGACCTTTATCTACAATGGGATGCTTGACAAGCGAAAAGGAGAAATAAAAGAGTAGATTTAAGTAACTGAGGGCGAAGTGGAAAGAAAAATTTATAAAATTTAGCTAAGATTTTTTTGTAGGGGTATTTGGAAAAAATGACACATCCCTCTACATTTGCATCACGTTATCCGAAAGGGATGACAGAAAACAATATTCCTCCTTAGCTCAGCTGGTTAGAGCACATGACTGTTAATCATGGGGTCCTTGGTTCGAGCCCAAGAGGGGGAGCTTAAAAATCAGGCACTTACGGGGTTTTTCTCGAAGTGCCTTTTTTTATTTTAGCACATTTTTAGCACAAATCGGATTTTAGCCTCTTTTTCCACTATTGGAAAGTGATAAAAAAAAGCCCAAAAAAGGGCCGTTTTTTATACGTTTTTTGATGGCTTTTTTACTGCCTCTGCTTCTCCAGTCCTGCAAATAGTCTGTGGAGGTGCGAAATCAAATAAATTCTATCCTCTTTACGGTCGGCTGGTATGCTCTGGGCTCTGGCTGTCTCCTCCATTAGGTCGAAAAGGAAATCTTTTGTTTCTGTGAGGATCCCCGGGGATAGGGTCAGAAAATAGCTTAGGGGCTCCGAATTGATTTTTTTGGTCTCCATGCTTTCAAAGGTTTGTTTCTCCAAAGGTGGAGGGGTAGCAAAGGAAAGGAAAGAATTTTTCCCTCGGTGGAGCTGGCTGGCTTAGGTGTTTACCTAGGTGTTTGAAATGTCGGTAATGCCTACGTTTGGTATCTGTTAAGCTCTGGAGGGGTATAGGTCCGGGCCTCCCATAAAAGGTCCCCGAATTTTGCACGGATGTAAACACGGTTAGCCTCAACGGTTTGCAGGATCCACACAATAGGGATTTAGCCCGCCCCTTGGGTATGCTGTTTAAGTCTCCCCGGATGGACAATTAAGGGAGCCCGTTTAATTTGTTTGTTAAAAATGTTTTTTCGCTGGCTTTGATGGGCGGTAATTCTCCCCGGTGGAGGATGTCCTTAACCTGGATGGCTTCGCCTCCGATCTGTGGCCCCTTATCTCTTGCCTGTGGCGTTCGGTCTTTTGATGGGGAAAGACTCATTTGATCGGTGATGTCTCGAATTTGGGCCGTTTCTGTGGCTGTGGGTAATTCCTCCACTCGCTTCGGTAAAATGTTTCATTTAAGCCTATCCGATTAATTGCCCCCCTTTTACCCTAGTTGTATTTTGTTCTTGTGGTCTATTGTGGTGGAGCCCGTTTTTGAAGTATCCCTTTAGCCTATTGCATAACTCCTCTGGAGAAAAGCTTTTTCCTTTGTTATTGTCCATGCCTCCAAAGAATCGAAGTTCTGAAACTATTTCTTTTTCAACGGTTCCGGCCTTTAAAATTATTTCTTTGACTTTTTCCATCAGTCCGGTTTCTTGGATCGCTTGGATAAATTCCGGGCCTCCACTTGCCAAAATTTTTTGAATTCTCTCTTTGTCACTTTTAGAGAGTTCTTTTATAGTTTCTTTTCTAGTTCTTTTCTGTGTGAAGTTTTGGTTTGAGTGACTATTACCAATAGTTCCTAGTGGAGGGAAGTTTTGGTTTAAGTTACTATTACCAATAGTTCCTAGTAAAATGTCAGGATTTTCTAAAATTGATTCCGTTTCCAAATAGATTAACTCTTTGGTTTTGTTAGTTAATTTAATTCTCCGGTGCGGGCTTTGTGTGTTTCTTATTGAAATCCAATTTTCATTTTCAGAAGCTAACCTTTGGAGTAAAGTATTAATCTGTTTTTGGGAGACTTTGAAAATCCTTGCTAGTGATTCATTGTTTTGAAAAAATTCCCCTGAATAGGTTTCTGCTTTGGTGTCATAGCATCTATAAGCTATCAAAAGTAAAATTCTATTCATCAGGGAGTTATTTAATTTGGAGAGACAATAAATCGAAATGTTTTGCCAATAGCCCCGGCCTGTCTGCTTTTCCATCTCAAAACATTTTTCTTTGCGGTCCCTGCTTTAGGTCAATAGCATAGTAGAAAAAAACACTTTGCCCGGTAAACTCGCAAATGTCCTTTTTTTCAATACCTATCAAACTTTGTTCTTGGAGCTGTTTTAAAATACTTGTCATGCTGTTTACTCGGATCTTTAGACGCTCCTCCAGTTGCCTCCGGGAAAAGCATTTGCTTTGATGGGCCATAAGGAATGAATAAACCTTTTCAATCTGTGAGAATCTCCACGGCTCACGCTCCACGGCCTCCCAAGCTGTGGCTTGTGTGGAGGTTGTTTTTCTCCCTGCTTTGCTTCCATACTCTCCAATTATACGGGAAATGTCCATTTGTCCGGGAATGGCTTTAAAATAGGCCTCCACGGCCCCCGGGATGGCTCCAGGTTCCTTTCGTTCTATTTCAATTCTGTTAAGGCTCAAAAGGTCTCGGAGGATCGCTTTTGTGGTCTTAAGCTTGATTCCGGTTGCTCTCTCTATTTGCTTTGCTGTAAAGCTTTGGGGCTGGCTCTTTTTTAGAAAAGAATAGACTTTAATCCTTTTCTGTGGTAAGGTGTTTTTCATTTTGTCAGTCGTTTAAAGTGTTGCTTTAAGTGATGGCTAATGAAAGGATGGAAACTAAGCCGGGCCCGTACTTGGTGAGAATCAAAAAGTTTTATCTTTGCTTTCAAGTCTCCACTCGCTCCGGGTGGCGGTCTGTTTCTTTAAGTCCCTTTTTTTAGCCGGAAAGGGACTTAATTTTTACCCTCTAGTTTTTCGATTATTCCGGTCTCGATCCATTTCAAAAGGGCTGTTTTTTCAAACCAAAGCTTTCCATCTCGTTTAATGTGCGGTATCTCTCCCCGGCCTGCCTTTGTGTAAATTGTCTGGGGTTTATAGCCTGTAATTTGGCTGGCAAAGTCCACTCCTCCCCATTCCTTAAGGTTGGATCCAGTCGGCTTTGGCTGGCTTAGCTTTTGGACTTGGTAGGTAAGTGCATCTAACTTTCTGTGTAATGCTTCAAAAGGATTTTCCATGTTTTCCATCTAGTTTGATTTGATGGGGGTAAACTTGGAGGAAAGGGCTGGGGATGTCAGGGACGAAAAAAGAGAAAGTTTTTTCGGTTTTTGTCCTTACTGAAAATCAAAGGCTTAGCCTCCACGGGGTGGAAAAATAAATTTTGCTTTAGCTGTGAGCTGTGGAGGTTGGCAATCTAAAAAAATCCGAATGTTTATTAAATCAACAAATTTATGTTTGTTTTATTGTCAATTGAAAAGGGTGTGCAAATTGAGCACTCCCTTTGCTGGCTCTGGCTGGCCTCAATACTACTTAGGGGAGGTTTGAAAAGGCTACTCATAAACTGAGGTCCCAAAAGGTGGCGTATTAAGTGCGCTCTCTCTGGTAGGCTGTAAACTTTGTTTACTCCCTTCTTAGAATGTCATAAACTCGGACGTGATCGAATGAATCTTTTTCGATAGGATCCACGTTTTCCGGGGTTTCTCCTCCCTTAAAATTCAAACGGTGGCCCCTCTGATAAAATAGCCCGTATGTGCAAAGAATAACTTGCTTTCGGTCAAATATAGCCTCCGGGCTTTTTCCCTTTAGTATGGCCTCCACTTGGGGGATGGCTTTTTGAATTTTCAATTTGCTATCATGCAAAGTTTTTTCAATCTCTTTGAGTTCTTGGAGCTTTTCGGCTGGTATTGTTTCGGCTGGCTTTTCGCTCTCTAGTTCCTTTCTTATCCATTCCCCAAAGTATTTAACCAAATCCGGGGGGAGGTCTGCATTTTCACCTTTTCCAAAGTTCAAATTGATTCTTTGGAGCTGTGAGAAATCCATTTTTAGGATCTTTTCCCGGCTTTCGAAATAGGCTTTATTCTCTTGGATAGTTTTGAGAATGGTAAAGGGTGGAGGGGAGTTTATAGGCACAAAATTTAATTGATAAAAAAATAGCTCTTGGATGGCCTCCCTATCTCCCCATTCGATTAAAAAAGGGGAAAGCTCTATTAAATCGTTTCCCTCCACTTCCATTTGATAGCCTCCAGGCTTTTTAAATCGGTCGAATTGGTTCAAAATTCCGATTCTCTCCAGTAGGTTTAAATCTGGCTCCAGTCTCATAACAAAGAATCGGTTATTTGTTTTATTCGCTTATCCTCAAAGCTGTCAATATAATTCCGGGTAGTGTTTAGGCTGGTATGTCCCAATGCCTCTGAAATGTATTCAATGGGGGCCCCTGCTTGGTTTATAGCAATGGAGCTGAAAGAATGCCTTGCTACGTAGCTTGTAAGCTTTAGGGGTAGTTTAAGCTCCTCTCCTATCTCTTTGAGCTTGGTATTTATCCTTTTGGTAAAGTCTTGAATTTTGGCTGTTTCCTCTTTAGGTGTGAGCCCCTCGGAAAGGATGGGGAAAAGGAATGCTTTAGGGGACCGGTTCGGGCTCCTCCACTTCTCAATTATTGCAAGTGTTTCAGCTCTTAGGCTGGTTTTTATTGGTGTGTAATCTCTCCGGGTTCGGATAGTTTTAGCCCGGACAAAATGGATTTGATCCCCTTTGATGTTTTCGTTTTTCAGTCTGGCAATGTCTTTAAAATTGATTCCGTTTGATAGGTAGCTAAATAGAAAGAAATCCTTTGCCCGGTCGCTGAGGGATCCGGGCACGGTGTAAAATTCTTTTATCGCTCGGATTTGGTCAATAGTCAAAGCCTTTTTGACGTTTCGGCCTGTGGGGATTATGTACTTACCTTTTCCGAATGGGTAATTTTTCCGGGTGATTAATTCCGAATCTAAAGCCCTGTTTAAAATGGTCCGGAGGTTTCGGAGGTAAATTGCAAGGGTGGTAATCGATTTGCCCTTTTCCATAATTAGCCAATCCTCAAAGGATTCCAAAAACTCCGGGGAAACTTGGGAAAAGGTCAGCTCTGAGGAATAGGCCTTAAGGGTCTTTTTTGCGCTCTAGTAGCTTTCTGCTGTTTTTACTTGTCCATTCTCCTCCAGTTGCCGGATGTAGCTATCAAAGCCCGTGTAAATGCTGTTTTTATCTACGCTGTAAGAGGAATCTAAAAAAAGCCTTTTGGCTCTCTTAAGTGAAAAATTCGATTTCAATTCTTTGATAATCGATTCCGCTTTGTAAAGCTGTTCTTTAAGCTCGGACTTGATTTGTTTTAACTCATAAGCCCGGGGGCTCCCTTGGGTTATTGTCTCGAAATCCTCAGGGGTCAAGTTTATACCTGTGGAAACAAAAACTCTTTTTCGGTCAAAATAGAATTGAATTGAAACGGGATAGGATCCGGGATTTTCCTTTGAGGAATAGTGCTTTACTTGGTAAAGGCTTGCTTTAGGTGCTTTCATTGGTCTGTTTCTTTAAAGTTGGCTCGATTCCGTTTCCATTTTTAGCCGGGAAACGGGGCCTCTCATTGGTGCAAAACTCACACTCAATAAGTTTAAAGGTATTAGTTTCTATTGGATTTTAGCACATTTTTAGCACAAATAGGGAGAATAAAGGAAAAAAACGGAAAAGTAATCGAATTACTAAATTTCATTAACTACTGAAAATCAATTATTTACGTAATGAATGAAAACGAATAAAAACGGTTGAAAAGTCGCTGTTTATGTCTGTTAATCATGGGGTCCTTGGTTCGAGCCCAAGAGGGGGAGCTTCAGAAAAGCCTTAATTCGAAAGAGTTAAGGCTTCTTTTTTAACCTAGACTTGGGCGAGAAGCCTGTCCCGATGAAGAAGCGAAGCGCATGATATCGGGAAGCCCAAGAGGGGGAGCCAGTTTAAAAAATAGGTCAGAAACGACCTCTTTTTTTGTTTTATCACCCTCAAAAAGTCCCTCTAAACCCATTAAAACTGATATTTTGGTAGTGCAGGGAGTGGTTTAAACTTCGAAATCAAAGTTTCCATTGCTAATGCGTGAACATTTTTTACACCATGCAATAGCAATTATCGATAAAAAAGAGCGCGTTATAAAATAGATATTGAAAAGTTTTCATTTTGAAAACTTTTCAATATCTTAGATCGTATGTTAAATGGCTTGCTTTGAAAAACATTATTGCAATCAAAAATCTGACTGAGTTTTATCAGAAGCATCCTGATTCGAAATCAAGCATAGAAACCTGGATTGCAATCGCTAGAAATTCAGTATGGCAAAAACCTTCGGATATAGTCCAGGATTTCCCTGATGCTGATCCTGTTAAAAACAATCGGGTGGTGTTTAACATTGCTGGGAATAAATATCGGTTAATCGTTCAAATCAGCTATTTAAGGCAGTGGGTGTTTATCAAATTTATCGGAACACACTCCGAATACGACAAGGTGGACGCAAGTACTGTAGACCAATTTTAAAACTGTAAATCAACTTGTAATGATGAAATGGGAAAAGACTATTACGACAAAAAAGGAGTACGAAGAATCTCTTGCCAGGCTTTCCAAAATCTTCGAAGCTGATCCCGACAGTGCTGAGGGGATGGAGGCAGAATTACTGGTTACACTAATCGAAAAATACGAAAAGGAGCATTACCCCATTGCTTTGCCCGATCCGATTGAGGCCATAAAAGAAACAATGGAAAGAAAGGGGCTTAAGGACAAAGATCTTATCCAAGCAATTGGAAGTAAAACTACGGTCAGCCTCGTTTTAAATAGGAAAAGGGCGTTGACGATCGATATGGTGAGAAATCTATCAGCTTTATTAAAACTGCCGGTTGAAGTACTCATCCAACCCTATGAGCTGGATGGGAAACAGAAAAAAGTAAACACCTAGATAATAAGTCACAAACGATTTACGGCTTCTTAAGGCTCCTTTTTTTAATAGGAAGTCAAACAAATAGTAGTTAATTCCTTGTATTAAGTAATTGATTATAAACATCTTTTAAGTTCACTAATACGCTGCCTTGGTTGCAACTATCGTTGATGGGGGGAGCAGAAGCCACTCAGAATTGAGTGGCTTTTTTATTTTTTCTATTTCTTAAAATCAATTGTTTTTTTTCAGTGGAAATGTTGACTAACTTAAGCTCTAATTCCAATTTATCTGAACGAAAACCGGTGAAGAATCAATTAAACATTTTGTCTAGCGATTTACTTTCAGAGTACTTAAAAAAAGTCACCACCGACCTGAAAGCTAAATTTGAAGCCTTGAAGGATGCCGATATCTCCACTGATACTTTTAGCTTCTATACCTCCGTCTCCTCAGTATTCAGCAGTAAAATTGAAGGTGAAACGATTGAGTTGGACAGCTATATCAAACATAAAAAATTTGGAATTGAGTTTTCCCCTGATTACACTAAAAAAATCGACGACCTTTATAAAGCCTACACTTTTGCCAAATCAAACGCATTAAATGAAGGAAACATTAAAGAGGCCCATGCATTGCTCAGCAAAAATATTCTTACTCATAGCAAACAGGGGAGATATCGAAATCAAAATATGTACGTCTCCACATCGGAAGGGCGTATAGAATATGTTGCCGCTTCTCCTTTTGAAGTAGAGTTTGAAATTAATCAACTCTACACCGACGTGGCGCAATTGCTAGAACAGAAAATGACAATGGAAGAGGTATTTTTCTTCGCCTCTATGATACATTTAGTGTTTGTAAAAATTCACCCCTGGAATGATGGAAACGGTCGAAGTGCCAGATTGATAGAAAAATGGTTTTTAGCTCAAAAATTGGGAGAAAAGGCATGGTTTTTACAAAGCGAAAAAATGTATTACCAAGAGCATCAAGCCTATTATCATAACATTCGCCTATTGGGTCTCGAGTATCAAAGTTTAGATTATAGCCAAGCCCTTCCATTTTTATTGATGCTTCCAAACGCCTTAAAAAATCATGGAATTTATTGATGATTTCCACCTTAATGTTATTGGATTAAGCAGTTGCATATCAAAATCCCTATTTTTAATCATCTAATCATCTAATAATTCTCAAACCCTGCCTTGACTATGAAAAAATCACTTTGGTGTATCCTTGCTCTCGCGCTTACTTTTTCTGTCAGTAAAGCCAGTTTCGGACAGACAGTCCTTGACCAAGAAACCATTACCGACCTCAATAAAACCCCCAACTACGTCTTCGGTGTAAAAGATGAGGATGGCCTCAAAAGTGCCTTGTCGGTATATGATACCTTTTTGAAAAACGGAGTAAACGTTGAAAACTTTGAGATTGTAGTGAAAGGTCCGGTCGTCAAAACGATGGTAAAGGATTCTGAACTCGAAAAATATTTTGAGAAATACAAAGGCAAGGTCCGGGTAAGTATTTGTGGCATAGCCATGAAGAGACTTGGGGTTTCCGAAGAGCAGCTTTTCTCAGGATTGGATGTGGTTGATACCTACACCATACGCATTCTCCAGTTACAGGCTTTGGGCTATAATTCGATCTCATATTAAGGAAAAGAAAGCTATAAAAATAGATAGCACTCGGCTAAAAGTTTTTTTTATTCAGCCTAATCAAGAGAAAAGAAAAAAAGCCTTCAGAATCATTTCTGAAGGCTTTTTCACTCACAAGCCCTCCAACATCCCCACTAGCTTCGCTCTCACTTCCCCCGCAAGCGGCTCAATCTCGGGATTGTCAACCACAGACATCGCAGCGGCGGGGTCCATCATACTTACTTCGTAATCATCCCCTCCCAAACTTCGAATCGTAACATTGCAGGGCAAAAGGGTACTGACATGTGGTTCGGCAGTCAAAACCTTATCGGCAAAAACAGGATTGCAAGCGCCTAGAATCAAAAATGGCGGATAGTCCTTATCCAATTTCTTTTTCATCGTGGCCTGAATATCGATTTCGGTCAAGATACCGAAACCTATTTCCTTGAGTCCAGCCTCCACCTTGCTACGAAGGCTTGCCAAGTCTTTTGATTTTAGAGTTTTGGATTGATAATAGTTCATGTCTTTTCGGTTAAAGTGATTGATTATTTTCTTCGAAGGAGTGCCACTGAATAGTTCTGCGCAATCCCGGAAGGCGTAATATGATCGTAATTTAGGCTTTTAGTGAGCTCAAACTCTTGGTCAAAAAACTCTTCCAGGTCTTGGATATCATACTGCTGTACAGGAAGCCCACTGCATGTCTTTGGGCCGGATTTAGAAAAGGTCATGATCAGAAGGTGTCCGCCGGAAAGAATGGAACTCTCCACCAGTCTGCGATAGATTTGTTGTTCCTTAGGATCCGTGAGAAAATGGAAAACCGCCCGATCATGCCAAATTTCAAATTTTCTCTCAGGATGAAATTTCAAAATATCCACTGATTCCCAAACTACTTTGGCAGCTTCTTCTCCCAATCGGGCTTTTGATTTGTCCAATGCTGCGGTAGCAATATCCAACACAGTCACCTTGCTAAACCTCTCCTTGACAAGCCAATCCACTAATAATCCATCTCCACCTCCCACATCGATCACAGGGGAAGTCTTGTCGATTTCTATTTCAGAAATTAAATCTATTGACACCTGAGGTTGAATTTGAAACCAACCCACTTTTGTTGTGTCTTTGGTTTGATAGACCTTTTCCCAATGACTTTCTTTGACTTTTTCCATAATTGATTTTGAGATAATGCAAATTGGACAAAACTATTCTCATTTGCAGTGATTTCGGTTACAGTTTATCCTGCACTGAAATAATCTAAATCATTTTGTTTTTCAAATTCATGAAGCAAGAATTAGGATTAGATTCTCATTAGTCCAGCTAATCAGATAAGTATTGAATTGCAGTAACTTCCATTACATAGCATCTTGTCAGCTCCATACTTTACCACAGGCAAGAACTTCTCCTTCTCACCATTTTTCTCCAATTCTTAATCCTCATGTTGTATCTTGCAGGCATTCTAAGCAAATCATTTCTTTCATCTCAAAATCCCAAAATCCTTGAAGCCTACTTACCTGATCCAGCAAGCCACCCTAGTCACCGAAGGCAAGACATTTGTCGCTGATGTCTTGATCGAAAATGAAAAAATCCAAAAAATCGGCTCAATTCCGGCTCAAGAAGGCTACCAGCTGATCGATGGAAAAGGGAAACTCCTATTGCCAGGAGTGATCGATGGGCAGGTGCATTTCAGAGATCCGGGACTTACTCATAAGGCTGATTTGCACAGTGAAAGCAAGGCCGCAGTAGCCGGTGGCGTGACCTCTTTTATCGACATGCCCAATACCCGACCGAATACCCTCACGCTCGAACTACTGGAGGAGAAGTATCAAATCGCTTCTCAAAAGTCCCTGGCCAATTATGGCTTTCTTTTGGGAGTGAATGCCGAAAACCTGGACGAAGTAATCACTTGGGATACCAAAAAGCTTTTGGCCATTACCGATGATGGGCTTTACTTTTCCGGAAAAGGAAATATTCTGGCAGACCGCCCGGATATGCTCGAAAAAATATTTGCTGCCAACAAGGGAATTCTAGCCATTCACTCAGAAAAAGAGGAAATCGTCGAAAAGAACGAGGAAGCCTACCGTGAGAAATATGGGGATGATGTTCCGGTGAAGTTTCACCCACTGATCCGAAGCGAGCAAGCTTGCTACGAAGCCACAGAGAGAGCCATAGCTTTAGCTAAAAAACATGATGCCAAGCTTCATATTCTTCACCTGAGCACCGCCAAAGAAACCAGCCTTTTTCGAAATGATATACCGCTAAAAGATAAAAAAATCACGACCGAGGTATCTGTTCACCACCTTTGGTTTACCGATGCGGATTACGAAGAAAAAGGAACCCTGATCAAGTGGAACCCAGCCATTAAAACCCAAAAAGACGCAGATGGATTACTTCAGGCCCTGATAGATGATCGCATTGACTTGATCACCACCGATCACGCCCCTCACGCTTTGGAAGAAAAGCTGAAGCCTTATTTCCAATCCATGTCAGGAGCTCCTTTGGTACAGCATTCATTAGCTTGTATGCTCGAATTTTTCAAGAAGGGGAAAATCAGTCTGGAGAAAATCGTTGAGAAAATGTGCCACAATCCAGCCATCCTCTACAAAATCAAAGATCGAGGCTACATCCGGAAAGGCTATTTCGCAGATTTGGTCTTGGTGAATATGGATAGCCCTTGGACGGTAAGCAAAGAGAATATCCTGTACAAGTGTGGCTGGTCCCCTTTGGAAGGTACCCAATTTCAAACTCAAGTAGAAAAGACCTTTGTCAACGGAAACCTGGTTTTCGATCAGGGTGATTTTCAGGAAGACTCAAGAGGAAAAGCGCTGGAAGTTGAATGGGAAAAGAAGGAGTAAAAGCACTTTTTGAAGGCCGCAAACTAGTCATCGCTACCAAGCATCGAAAAGAAGAAGCCCTAGGGCCGATTTTGGAAAAGGAACTGGGAGTAGAAATACTAATTCCTGAAGGCTTGGATACGGATTTGTTAGGAACCTTTTCCGGAGAAATCGAACGAAAAGAGGACCCTATCACCACGGCAGAGCGGAAATGTGAATGGGCTATGGAAATCACCGGTATGGACTTAGCCTTGGCAAGCGAAGGTTCATTTGGAGCTCATCCAGCCGCTTTTTTTCTTCCCGCAGATGAAGAACACCTGCTGCTGATTGACAAAAAACTGGGTTTAAAAATCCATGCACGTCATCTCAGTACCGAAACCAATTTTAACGCTCAGGAATTTGAGTCGGAGGAGGAACTACGGGAATTTGCCGAGAAAGCCCTTTTTCCCAGTCATGGACTGATTTTGAAAGGAAGAAAGGGTGAAATTTTTAAAGGAATTGTCGATTGGAAAGCGCTGAAGGAAAAAGCCCAAGGACTCCTCAATCAGTATGGCAAAGCTACTGTGGAAACTGATATGCGGGCACTCTTTAATCCCAGCAGAATGAACGTAATCGAGGAAACTGCTTTCCAATTAATCAAACAAATCAACTCCTGCTGTCCTGCCTGTAGCAAGCCTGGATTTTGGGTCAGCGAGCGAGAGTCCGGCCTCCCCTGCTCTTGGTGTGGTTCGCCTACAGAATCCACCCTAGCCCATCGCTATAGCTGCGACTATTGTCAGCATGTGGAGCGAAAACTTTTTCCGAATGGAAAGGAAGAAGAAGATCCCATGTATTGCAATAGATGCAACCCATAATTTCCCTTAGAAATTCTCATAAAAAAATGAAATACGTGATCAAAATCACGTTTTCAAAAGCAATAAAGTTGCATTTTTGTACAACAATGGCGAAGGCTATCATCCATACTCTCCTCATTTCGCTGGTCCTGCTAAATGGGATGGGCTATACGCTTATTCAGGCGCATTTTTATTGGGACCGGGAGGAGATTACAGCCTTGTATTGTATCAACAAGGATAAACCTGAAATGAAATGTGATGGAAAATGTGAGCTTTCCAAAAGGCTTTCCGAGGCAAAAGAATTGCCTGCCAATTCGGAGGAAATCACCCTTGAAGAACTTCAGCTCAATTTCATCTCACAAAATTGGATAGAGCTCCCCGATCGCAAAATCATTTATTTTTTAGAGAATACGCTAAAAAGTAGCGTGGAATTATACCGGCATATTAATCCGGAGGACTTTTTTCACCCACCTCAATCCTGAGTTTTCAAGACCACTTTTCACCCCTTATTCTTCATTTCTATGAATTGAAGCAAGGGATTCTATTACCCAAATATTCAGTCTAATGAAAACTCATTTGATTCAACTATCGGGCATACTCAGTATGCTCCTGATCACCACGCTTGCCTTGGGGCAGCAAAAAATTAATTTCAAACTACTTGATTCGGATCAACAATCTCCTATCGTGGGAGTCACCTACAGCTATGGCTCCCAATCGGGAATCAGTGACGCAGAAGGAAGGCTTTCTTTGACATGGGAAGAAAAAACCATTCTTTATCTAAATCATCTCAGCTATGGAAGATGGTTTCTAAGCCCTGAAAAGGTACTGGAAGCAGCAAAAACCGGATTTTCCTACCGAAAAGAAACAACGATAGGATTACAACCGGTCTCTGTCATTTCTATAAAAATGACCGATGAAAAAGATAAAAAGATTGTGCTCTCTGATCAGGAAAGATTACACCATGATGCCGGCGCGATCCTGATGCTCAATCCTGTAGTCTCCGGTATCCGAAAGGGCAGCAATTTCGCCTTTGACCCGGTGATGCGGGGCTTCAAATACGATCAACTTAATATCGTAATCAATGGTATGCAGACAGCCAATGCCGCATGTCCCAACCGAATGGATCCGCCGACTTCTCAGGTTGCCTTAAACCGCATTCAGCAGGTAGAAATCCTGAAAGGCCCGCATGCTTTACGCTACGGAATAGGCCTTGGTGGCACGATCAATTACATCCCGGAAAAACCGAATTTCGGATCCAACTCCGGAACCTATGGCCAAATTTCCTCTCTCTATGAATCCAATGGCAATATCTGGCGAAATGAAGGCCGTGTAGGATTCCGGGGCGCTAAGTATGATATTGGAGTTTTAGGAAGTTACTCCTCAGGCTCAGATTATCAGGCGGGAAACGGGGAAATGATACCGGGCAATTTCAAGCGGGGAACCGTCGGTATTTATGGGGATTTGCAGGTAAGTAAGCGTGATTTGCTTCAGGTGTCCCTAAACAGGAATTTTGCACGGGATGTGGATTTCCCTTCTTTGGCGATGGATCTTCGCACCGATGATACTTGGATGGGTAGTGTCTTCCATACGCGCACCATGGAAGGTCAAAAACTAGTTTCCTGGACAAATTCCGCCTACTTTACCCGAGTCGATCACTTGATGGATAATCTTCTCCGTGATCTAAACCCCCGAATGGTCAATGCCTCCACTCCTGCCATTACCCAAAATTGGGGGCTTCGAACAGAAGGAACTTGGACTTTTGAACAAGGAAAGCTTTACGCAGGTCTTGATCACCGATCAGAATCTGCTGAGGGAAGTCGTACCCGCGAAATGCTAATGGGCCCAATGGCAGGAAGAGTGTTCACGGACAATGTCTGGCAAGACTCGAATATTCAGAAAACCGGGCTATTTGCCAATTACATATTCACCATAGGATCCTCTACCCTCAATGCTTCTACCCGATTGGAAGTTAACCAAGCACAAGCCTTGGATCCTGCCGAGGAATTTATCCAACTGAATCCGGATACTAAAAACACCCAAGTCAATCTAGGAATCAGTTTGGGTTGGCAACATAGCTTGGGAAAAGCTTGGTCTTTGGGCATTTGGGCAGCTAGTGTTCAGCGAAGCGGAAGCCTTCTGGAGCGCTACATTAATTTTCTACCTGTGGGATTGGATCCCTGGGAAATGGTCGGTGACCCTCAAATCAATCCTGAAACAAATAATCAGATTGACTTGGTGGTAGGTTTTGAAAAAGAGAAAGTCTTTGCAGAAGTGACCTTATTCGGTTCCTACTTGACTAATTACATTTCCTCTGTCAAAACAGACCTAAATCCACATCTCCCAAGTAGTCCTGGCGTTCGTCGCTTCGTTAATTTGGATGAAGCTTTAAAAGCTGGGGTTGAGGTATCATTTAGACACCAAATCATTCCCAATCTATCCCATTCCTTGGATCTAGCCTATACCTATGGCGAGGATTTGGGGCTGGATGCTCCGCTTCCC
>LJXT01000085.1 GCA_001314815.1 Algoriphagus marincola HL-49 | reverse complement strand
TTCTTGAATATTATCCTTTCCCCAGGCTATCATGTCCAATACCATTCCGGTCAGGTCAGCCTCCAACAGCTCAGGAGTTCTAAAATCTGCCAATTGACTCTGAATACCTTTATTCCAAAGCCGGTAGGAGTGGCCTGAAGAAAGCCTTCCGGCTCTTCCACTTCTTTGATCTGCTGAATCCTTACTGATTCGATGCAAAACCAAACGAGAAAGGCCTGAACGCGGGTCAAATTTATTTGATTTGGCAAATCCTGAATCCACTACCACACTAATGCCTTCTATGGTAAGTGAGGTCTCAGCAATATCCGTGGACAAGACTATTTTCCTTTTTCCTTGTGGATTGGGTAAAATAGCTCTTTGCTGATCGGCAGGAGGTAGCTGTCCATAAAGTGGTAAAATAAGGTCATTGGGCAAAGCCTGTCTAAGAATGGATTGGGCCTTTCTTATTTCCCCCTGTCCGGGTAAGAAAACCAAAAAATCTCCTTCATGCTTTTCAGTCAAAGGAATGATTTGTCGAGCGGTATCCTCTCCAATTGCATATTCATCGATCGGGTTCAAATAATTAACTTCCACAGGAAACTGCCTTCCCTTACTTTCAAGTACATTCGCATGGAGTAAAGAGGAAAGTTCCTTCGTATCGATGGTCGCAGACATCAGGAGAATCCTCAAATCCGGTCTAAGTATCTCTTGAATCTCTCTTGCTAGCGCAAGTCCTACTTCAGAAAAGAGATTCCGCTCATGGAATTCATCAAATATCAACAAGCCGATTTCCTCCAATGCATTGTCTTGATGCATCATTCTGGTTAGAATTCCCTCCGTGATGACTTCCAAACGTGTTTTTTCTGAAATCGCTGATTCAAATCTAATTCGATAGCCCACCGTTTCACCCACTTTTTCACCAATCATATCAGCCATTCTAGTTGCAATGGATTTGGTGGCTAGACGTCTAGGTTCGAGCATCAAGATTTTCTTTCCTTTGAGCCACTCTTCTTCGAGGAGGGCTAATGGTAAAAGCGTACTCTTTCCCGCACCAGGAGGAGCTTGAATGATCAGGGAATTGGCTTTGGATAGATGATTTTTGACCTCAGGGATGATTTCAGATACAGGAAGGTCGAAGGAATCGGGATTAAGAATAATCATGCATCAAAGATATTGAATGACTACTTTTTATGTAGATCAGCATCAAAAAAGAGGAAAATTATTTCAGGTTTTTAAAATTCTTTAGATTAAAATCAGAACTTTAACCGGTAGAATCTCAGACTATGAATGCTAATAAAGATATTCGTTGGATCCAGCGTTTTTCAAATTATGTGAAAGCTTTTGAGAAACTAGACCAAGCGATCGAAAAAATAAAATCCGTATATAGGCTGGAGGAAGATGGGAAAATTAGCTCAGATGAGTTTTTAGATAATATCATCAAAGAAGGAATTATTCAACGTTTCGAATATACCCATGAGCTTGCCTGGAATGTGATGAAGGATTACATGAAAGAGGTTGGTGGTATTACAACTATGGGTTCTAAAGATGCAACAAAGGAAGCATTTTCGGCTGGTTTAATTTCGAAAGGAGAAACATGGATGGACATGATCAAGAGTAGGAATAAAACCTCCCATACCTACAATGAAGAAACGGCAGACAGTATTTTTTTGAGTATCATACATGATTATCACCCGCTTTTCGAAAACTTCCGAGACACCATGGAAGAAATCAGGAGTGGATCACAAGGAAAACTGTTTTAAAATGGATTTTGGATTGTCTTCATCAGTTATAAAAAAGCTTCAAGAAGTGTTTGAGTCATTTCGTGAAGTAAATAAAGTTGTTATTTATGGGTCCCGCGCAAAAGGTAATTTCAGAGAAGGTTCTGATATTGATTTGACTCTTTTTGGAGAAAATCTGGACCTTAAAAAGCTACAAAAAATTGAACTTGAGATTGATGAGCTTTATTTACCTTACAAACTAGACTTGTCTTTGTTTCATCAAATTTCAAACTTAGACCTAATCGAACATATAAATCGAGTGGGAAAAATCTTTTACCAAAAAGAAAAAACCACTTCAAATTGATCTGAAGTGGTTTTTGACTTTTTAGAATTGGATTATTGAGCAGAAAGTTTTGCTTCTGCTTTTCCGTATTCCCAACGAATCTCAAATCCTTCTCCGGTCACTTCATAAACCAATCGCTCCTCCATTGAGGAGGTTTGCTGTGAAGGGACATTTACTCGAAGGGCGTCTTTTGAGGAATCATAATTGAAGGCTCCCCATTGCTTAGCTTCGGTATTGAAAATGAATGTAGACTCGTACTCACCTGGGATGATAAAGAAAGCATAGGTTCCAGCAGGAAGCGTCTGACCTTCAACCATGATGTCTTTATCCGTGGTGAAAGTGGTCGCCTCATTGGCTCCAGCTCTCCAAACTTGGCCTAGAGGAACCAAATCTCCCCAGATCATACGGCCCTTTACAGCAGGAGAGGAATAGTTGATAGTGATTTTTGCATCTCCTACAGTTCCTTCAGCGGTTCGGGCGGGACTAGGTTTTTCTTGTGCCTGTGCGGCAAAAACAAATACGCCCATCAAGAGAGCAGCGAAAATGATTTTTTTGAGATTCATGGTTTATTTGATTTAGTGATTTAAAATTAAAGGGTTGAAATGCTATATCTATGTCTTATTACTGACATTTATAAAAAAAGTTTGGGGAATCAATCAATTCCCCAAACATATTATTGCTAAACCTTAATCCACGATTGGGACTTGTTACTTTCAATAATGCGTTCACCGATGATTAGCTCCCTTAAACCATCCGCAAAGCTTGGGAATGATGGCGAATCAGGCTGTTTTCCTTCTTGAACAGCTGCATATACCTCCTTAAACATTTGTTTGGAAGTATCAGGGAAGCCTTCATTATGCCCTCCTGGGAAAGAAATTAAGGCAGAAGCTTCTGGGTGAAACAATGCCGGATCTTTCATCAACTGACCATTAGCTGTCTCTCTTTTTCCGATCCAAAGCTCATTAGGCCGCTCTGAATTGAATTCGAAATTTGACTTAGAACCTGCAATTTCGATGTTTAAACGGTTCTTTCGTCCTGCATTGACCTGCGATACAGTGATAGAGCCTTTCGATCCATTATCAAAACGCAATAGGACGGTAGCATGGTCCTCAGTATTGATTGGGACTTCTTCATAATCATCCATGGTCAGCATTTTGCCAGAATAGGTTTCAATGGCTTTAAGAGGCTTCAATCGGGTTTTATGAACCGTAGAGAAGTCAGCTAATACTTCTGTGATTTTCAGTCCTGTTACATATTCTGTGATATCCAGCAAATGTGAGCCAATGTCGGCAATAGCTCGCGAATCGCCTGATTTGTCAGGTTCTAATCTCCAGTTGTAGTCTGTCTTTAAAAACAGCCAATCTTGGAGATAGGATCCCATAATGCTGTAAACTTCACCCAATTCTCCTTTCTCTCGCATGGTCTTCATTTGTCTGACCATAGGGTAGTATCGGAGATTGAAATGCACGGCATTAACCAGTCCTTTCTCAGCAGCAAGTGCTACTAACTCTTCTGCTTCATCAATTTTTACCGCCAAAGGCTTTTCGCAAATCACATGCTTGCCTGCTTCTAATACAGCCTTGGTTTGTGGATAATGAAGAAAATTAGGAGTACAGATATGGACTACATCGATATCCGAATCTTTCAGCATCTCTTCAAAAGTGTAAGCTTTAGGAATTCCCAATAAAGCTGCTTTTTCATCGGCTAACTCTTGAGTCACCTCAACTAGGCCAATTACTTCAATATTTGGAATTCTTCTTAGTGCCTCCAAGTGGGCCGGACCGATAAATCCTGTTCCGACGATGGCTGCATTGATTTTTTGAGACATAGGTTTTTAGGTTTTATTTGATGTTAAACAAAGTTTCAAATTAGGAAAAATGCTTAATAATCGAACAAACAAGTGTATTCATTTATCTTCAAGCTTGATCTTGGCTTTTGTTAGCTGATAACGAAACAGGTCGAATATCTTTTACTTAGAAGGCTTTTGCCACCATTTGCTGTTTTGAGATTGTTCCTCATTGAAATAAAGGAATGAGCCGATCATTGGCGTTCGGACTTTTACATTAAGCTCCTCGGCTTTTGGTAATAGACGGTCGATGGGATCCGTCCAACTGTGCATAGCTAGTCGAAATGCTCCCCAGTGAATTGGCATGATTTGTTTGGCACGCAAATCCTGACCAGCCTGTGCGGTCTCCTCAGGCATCATGTGGATTTCTTTCCAGTTTTCATTGTATTGGCCACATTCTAAAAGGGCCAAATCAAAAGGCCCGTATTTATCACCGATTTCCTGAAAGTGGGGTCCATAGCCACCGTCTCCACTGAAATAAATGCTTTCTGAAGCTGTAGAAATCACCCAAGATCCCCAGAGCGTACTAAATCGATTGGACAAGCCCCGGCCTGAAAAGTGTCTACTTGGAGTAAATGCTACTGAAACTCCTTCATAGGAATCCTCCTCCCACCAATCTAGTTCCTCGATGTTTTCACGAGGTACACCCCATCGTTCCAGATGCGCGCCAACTCCCAAGGGGACATAAAACATTTTGGTTTTAGGGATCAGACGTTGTATAGATTCATAATCCAAATGATCGTAATGATCATGAGAAAAAAACACCATGTCGATAATCGGCAATTGCTCTACCTCAATGGGCAATTCATCATAGAATCGCTCATTTCCAAGCCATGGATGTGGAGCTGGAACATCTCCAAACATCGGGTCCAACAAAATATTTTTACCGGCTAGCTGAAGCAAAAAGGCCGAATGCCCAAACCAAATAAGTCGAGATTGTTGGGAGTTTATTAAATCCAAAGAATCTACCTTTTGAACAGGTAATTCAAAATCCGGTTGACGGGAAGGATCTGTCTTGAAGAATTCAGGTAAGAGTTTGATGGCTTTGGAAAAACCCATACTCATTTCAGTAGGAATCAGATTTTGAAATTTCCCATCACTGTAATGCGGAAGCTTTTCGAATTCTTGGACTTGTTCTTTGCTTGGATTAGCTCCAAACTGTGGATTAAGATTGAGAAAAAGCGCTAGAAAAAGAATTAGGCTAAAAACAAAGCCTGCGGGAATTAGAATAATATTTCGAATCACTTTTCTTTTGGATTGAAGAGATTTAATTGACGGGCAAATGTTAAACCGATTTTACCACCAAATAAATCCCATATAGATTAGTCTCATAAACCGAAAGTGAGGAAAGAAGTTTTACCGATCTTTTTCAGCGTATAATTCCATCAATGGCATTTTCAGCTACTTGATTTTTTGTAACTTACCTAAAAAAAGAACCATGGCCAGTTTCAATCTTAAAGTAAATGGAAAGAGTCATCAGGTGGATGTAGAAGATGACACTCCTTTGTTGTGGGTGCTTCGTGATCACCTGGGACTTGTAGGTACAAAATTTTCATGTGGTATCGCTCAGTGTGGTGCTTGCACTGTTCATCTGAATGGCAATCCTACTTTTTCATGTGTGACACCCATCTCAAGTGTGGGTAACTCTGAAGTAACGACTATTGAGGGGCTTTCAGAAAACGGTGATCATCCCGTACAAAAAGCATGGGAGGAAGTAGATGTAGCACAATGTGGCTACTGTCAAGGAGGACAAATTATGCAAGCGGCGGCTTTTTTGAAGCAAAATCCCAATCCCAGTATGGAGGAAATTGACAATGCGATGAACAGAAATATTTGTCGCTGTGGTACCTATCACAAGATTCGCGAAGCAGTAGCAGAGGCAGCCAAAAACATGTAATTATGAAAACTGTAAAAAGAGAAAGTAGAAGAAACTTCTTAAAAGCTGCTGGCTTAACTGCTGGTGGATTATTTATAGGATTCAACTGGTCTAGCTGTGATAGCCCAAAAGTCGAGGTTTTGAGTACCGAGCAGGTACTTGCCAATGCCAAAAATTTCAATGCATATCTTTCCATAGCTCCATCCGGAGATGTGGTGATTTATTCCCCTAATCCTGAATTGGGACAAAATATAAAAACCTCTTTTCCTATGGTCGTAGCAGAGGAGCTCGATGCAGACTGGTCAAAAGTCAGAGTTTTGCAGGCCAATCTGGATACTGAAAAATACGATCGCCAACTTACGGGTGGATCAGGAGCCATGCCTCATAGCTGGGAAAGGCTTAGAAAAGCAGGTGCAACAGCCAAGTATGTTTTGGTAGCGGCTGCTGCGAAAGCCTGGAATGTACCCGCTGAGGAGATTAGTGTCGAGAATGGAATCATTTCGCATAAGGGTTCAGGAAAATCTGGCCATTTCGGGGAGTTTGTAGGAAAGGCTGCTCAGATGGAGACACCTGAAGAGGTGACTTTAAAGGATAAAAAGGATTTTAAAATCATAGGCACTCCAGTGAAAAACGTGGATGCTCGTGAAATTTATACAGGAAAACCACTCTTTGGATTGGATTTCTATCGAGAGGGAATGAAGAACGCCATGGTTCAGCGTGCACCTTTTGGTATGAAAATCAAATCTGTGGAAGATGGCGCTGCAAGAGCTGTGGCAGGAGTGACGGATGTCTTCAGGTTCAATAATTCGGTAGCTGCGGTGGGTGATTCTACTTGGCCTCTATTGAAAGCTAAAAAGCTACTGCGAGTTGAGTATGAGCCTGATGGAACGGTAGAAAGTACTGCTGACCATGATCGAATATTCCAAGATTTAATAGCCAGTGGCAAAGCGGAAGTAAAGAGAGAAGATGGAAATGTTAAAACAGCATTTGCAAACGCTGCCAAAGTGGTGAGTGCAGAATATCAATGCCCTTTTCTAGCACATTCACCCATGGAGCCGGAAAACTTCTTTGCACATGTGCAAGGAGATCGCTGCGAGCTGATTGGCCCTACGCAAACTCCAGATCGGGCAAGACAAACAGCTGCCCAAATTCTCGGAATTCCTGCCGAAAATGTAACGGTAGAAATTACCCGTTTGGGAGGTGGATTTGGCCGAAGACTTCGTGCAGACTTTGTGGAAGAGGCGGTACATATTTCTAAAACCATCAATGCTCCAGTGAAACTTACCTGGAGTAGAGAAGATGAACTCACTGGAGGAGCTTATAGACCAGCTGTTAGATATCGATTCGAGGCAGCATTGGATGAAGGCGGAACCATGATTGGGTACAAGCTCCGTGGAGTAGGGATGAATGCCGGTAATTCCACTCGGGAAAATAATTTCCCTTCCGGAGCTGTAGACAATCTTCTGATTGAGAATATCAATTACGAGTCAAGCATCACCACGAATGCCTGGCGAGCTCCCATCACCAACTTCCTGGCGTACGCAGAGCAAAGCTTCTTAGATGAAGTGGCGTTGGAAGCAGGAAAGGATCCGGTTACGTTTCGATTGGAATTGCTTGATCGAGCCAAAAATAATCCGGTAGGAAGTCTTGGCTACGATGTTGACAGAATGATAGGAGTGGTTAAAACTGCTGCTGAAAAATCCAATTGGGGTAAAAATCCAAATGTCAAGCAAGGCTTTAGCGTTTATTTCTCACACAGATCCTATGTGGCTCAAGTAGCAAATATTGAGATGGAAGGTGGATCACCGGTATTGAAGAAGATTACGGCTGTGACGGATTGTGGGATGGTCGTAAATCCTACGGGAGCAAATCATCAGGTCCGAGGTGGAATCGTAGATGGAATGGGGCATGCCATGTTCACAAATCTCACCTTTGATAATGGAACTCCGAAGCAAACCAATTATGATTCTTATCGACTGATCCGAATGAAGGAAGTTCCGGAAATTGAGACTCATTTCTTGGATACGGGATATGATCCTACTGGTCTAGGAGAGCCGGCTCTTCCGCCTACAGGCGGTGCCATCGCCAATGCGATATTTGCAGCGACAGGCAGAAGACTTCGAAGTCAGCCATTCATCGAGCAAAAGGAATTTTCCGATGTGAAACTAGAAATTCGAAGATCTTAAGATTGAAAGATTGGAATATTTGAAAATAACTTAATTGTTAAGCTGCTTCTCCTGAAGCAGCTTTTTTTCTAATTCTTAGGCTTTGCCTTTCGGTCTAAATTAAGATTAATATAAGTCGTGGGAGTCCAGCTTCTGGAGAAGCAGGACAGCAAGAAAAGCCTCTAAAATCATTTTAGAGGCTTTTTGTTTCTGTTAATGCTATACCTGTATTTTACAAGCTTGCTGAGCTAATTTTTTCAATATAATTTTCTACAATCGTGCCAGTACTTCAAAAATGGCCTCGTCCCGATACATCGGGACTGGCCTCCGAATTCGCCGTTAATTTTAGGAGGGGAGGAAAATGCGGCAGCACCGCATATTCCTCCCCTCCCCAACATTACACAGAAACGTTCGCCGAGCGAAGTCGAGGTGAACCTAATAAAATTGGTTACTGGTATAAAAGCTGTCATTCATATTATTAATTTTCAAATTTTTCAACCAATATTCTCCGCTTCTGCTCTCAAAATCTCATTATCATCAGCCTTTCCATTTGCAATGAATTCAGCAGCTGCTGAAGTTTTCTCTTGACCTTTTTCAAGTAAAACCCGTAAGGCAACCATCACTCCAATTCGAGTTCCAACCTTCTTTGCTGCGGTATTGAATAATGGTTCTAATTCATCGTAAGAGATTTCCTCTGCAAGGGAAGCGATGGAAGACAAGGCGGTTTCCAACTTATCTCCAGAGAAGTTGGTCAACTTTTTACTGATTTGTTGAATCTCGTTCAAAGGCTTTTTCTGACCTTGAGAAGAAGACTTTTGATTTTGCGTAGGCTGATTAGCTGTAGTAGGAGGGGTATTTTGCTTTGCCCAAGTATCCTTCAGTCCCACGGTTTTATTGAAAATGAGTTTATCCTCCTTGGAGTCTGGGTCTAAGGTGAAGTAGCCTAAACGTTGGAATTGATATTTATCTTCCATCGTAGCATGGGCCAAATGGGGTTCCAGATACGCATTGGATATAACCTTTAATGACTCAGGATTGATGAAATCCAAGAATCCTTTATCCTCATGACTATCCGGTGCTTCGTCTAGAAACAAGCGATCGTACTCTCGAACTTCAGCCTGAATAGCATGCTCGATAGAAACCCAATGCAAGGTTCCCTTCACTTTTCGTTGACTAGCTTCTGTACCGCTCCCTGATCTTGATTCCGGATCGTAAGAACAATGAATCTCCTGAATAACTCCTGATTCATCTTTTACAACTGACTCAGCCTTAATGATATATGCACTTTTCAAGCGAACCTCATTTCCCAAGGAAAGCCTAAAGAACTTCTTCCCGCCGTCTTCTTTGAAATCTTCCCGCTCAATGTATAGTTCTCTAGAAAAAGGAACATCATGCGTACCAGAATCAACCTGCTCAGGATTATTTTCCATCTGAAGAATCTCCGATTGACCTTTCGGATAATTGGTAATTACCAGTTTTACAGGATTCAAAACACCCATTACCCGGGTAGCAATTTTATTCAAATCTTCCCGAATGCAAAACTCAAGCAATGACACATCTGTGACATTATCCCGCTTTGAAATACCTGCTAAATCACTGAATTTCCGAATAGATTCTGGGGTGTAACCTCGTCTTCTTAGACCGGAAATGGTAGGCATTCTAGGGTCATCCCAGCCAGCCACAATATTTTTTTGCACTAGCTCCAGAAGCTTGCGCTTGCTCATCACGGTATAGCTCAAGTTGCGACGTGCAAATTCGCGCTGCTTAGGTCTCAATAAGCTTGAGTCATAAATCTGATCCAAATACCAATCATAGAGCTCTCTATGCGCCTTAAATTCCAAGGTACAGAGCGAGTGGGAGACCTGCTCGACATAATCCGACTGGCCATGTGCCCAATCGTACATGGGATAAATACACCAATCCGAGCCTGTGCGATGATGGGCTTTATTGATAATTCGATACAAAATCGGATCACGCATATGCATATTGGGCGAAGCCATGTCAATTTTGGCACGTAGCAAGTAAGATCCTGCCGGAAATTCGCCATTTTTCATTCGCTCAAACAAGTCTAGGCTTTCGGCAATCGGCCTATTCCGGAAGGGAGAATCGGTTCCTACAGTAGTAGGAGTACCTTTTTGCGCAGCAATTTCCTCGGATGATTGTTGATCTACGTAGGCCTTTCCTTCCTTGATCAGTTGGATCGCCCAATCATACAACTGCTGAAAGTAATCGGATGAATAGCACTCATTGGCCCACTGAAATCCCAACCAAGCAATATCCCGCTTGATGGCATCGACATACTCCTGCTCTTCTTTCGCAGGATTGGTGTCATCAAATCGAAGGTTGACCGGAGCATTGTATTTCTCACCCAAACCAAAATTCAGACAAATCGATGCTGCATGACCGATGTGTAGGTAACCATTAGGTTCTGGAGGAAAGCGAAATCGAAGTTTATCCTTAGGAAAACCATTTTTCAAGTCTTCCTCGATTATATGTTCTATAAAATTGAGTGATTCTGCTGTTTCTTTCATCATAGAAAATTGAAAGTCAAAATTACTTTAAAAGAAGTGAATTGCAACTGAATGAAAGCCTCTTCTATTGAATGTCTAGAAAAATCGATTTCGTGATTTATTTAACCAATAGTCATTATTTCCTTACTTTTTTACAGATAAAAACTTAATATCAGGCCAAAATTTAATTGAATTGAAACGAAGAGATTTTATCCAAAAAGCCGGAGTTGCAGCAGCAGTTTCTAGCCTTCCACTGGGTGTCGGCGCCAGCATTTTAAACCAAAAGCGAAAGAAAATCTATCATGTGGGAATCATTGGCTATGGTGACCGAGGTTCAGGATTACATCGTGTCATGAGCAGAATGACTGACAAATTTTCGGTCAAAGCCATCGCCGAAGTGCTTCCTTTCCGAGCTCAACCAGCTGCAAAACAATACCCTGACTTGAAAGTGCATCAAGATTACAGAAAGCTTTTGGATAGTGCTGAAATTAATACTGTAGTAGTTTCTACCCCTTTAAATGCTCATTTTGAACATGCAAAAGCAGTCTTAGAAGCAGGGAAAAACCTTTATCTCGAAAAGACCATGCTGTTCAAACTGGAAGAAATTCAGGCTTTTCAGGAATTGGTTAGAAATTATCCTAATCAAACTATTCAAGTTGGTCATCAGTATCGCTACTCTCCGCTTTATTTTAAAGTCAAAGATTATATCCAGAAAGGCTGGCTAGGTAAAATTACTCAGGTTTCTGCTCGATGGGACCGGAATGCCAGCTGGAGAAGACCTGTTCCTTCCCCAGAATATGAGCGTCAAGTCAATTGGAGGATGTATAAAGAATACTCTGGTGGATTAGTAGCTGAGCTCCTGTCTCACCAAATGGATTTCATCAATTGGGCTTTTGATACCGTACCAGATCGCATTTACGGCACGGGAGGTATTGATTATTACAAAGATGGAAGAGAGACTTTTGACAATGTACAGGTAACCCTACGTTACGATCAGGCAGGGATGATTGGAAATTTTGGAGCTACCTGTGGCAATCAATACGAAGGCTATGCATTCAAAATCAAAGGGACAGAAGGAACGATCTCTTTACTCACCAATGATGGAGTTTTTTATCCAGAGCCTGAAGCAAAAGCAAAACTCCAAGAAGTAGATGGTGTTTCCGGTGCTACCCCCATCACTTGGACGGAAAATCGCAACGGGATCAAATTAGTGGATGAACCGACCAAGGATGGGACCATTTATGCCTTGGAGGATTATTATCGATGTTTGGAGGAAAAAGCTACTCCGCTTTGTAATGTTGAAAACGCCGGAAATACAGCCAAATTGGTAGCCTTAGCCAATCAATCTCTTTATCAAGGAGAATTAAAAACCTGGAAAGGATAAAGACTTGTTTTGGTGTAGGTATTTAATAGCGAATGGAATTTTTTAATTTCAGGGAATGAACTACCCTATTTACCTCGATTATAATGCTACCACTCCTTGTGCGCCTGAGGTTGTGGAAGCCATGCTTCCATATTTTCAAGATCACTTTGGAAATGCAGCCAGCAAAAGCCATCCCTACGGCTGGATCGCTGAGAATGCGGTAGAAGAAGCACGGGAAAAAGTGGCAAATTTGATAGGTGCTCGGGCAAAGGAAATCATTTTTACCTCAGGAGCTACCGAAGCAATTAACCTTGGAATTAAAGGGGTTTTTGAAGCTTACTCAGAGAAAAAACAGCACTATATCACTGCTCAGACAGAGCATAAAGCAGTCTTGGACACCTTTGCTGAAATTGAGAAAAGGGGAGGAGAGGTCACTTATTTAGCCGTTGATTCTCAGGGAAATATTGACCTTGAGGAATTGGAAAAATCCATTCTCCCTCATACCAAAATGATCTGTCTGATGTGGGCCAATAATGAGACGGGATTAATTCATCCCATGGATAAAATTGCCCAATTAGCGGCTTCAAAGGATATTATTTTGATGAGCGATGCTGTTCAGGCAGTGGGAAAAATCCCCGTTTTCACAAAAGGAATTCATTTGGTGGCCATCTCGGCGCATAAGCTATATGGTCCTAAAGGAGTAGGAGCATTGTACGTTCGTCACAACCATGATTTGCCCAAACCTTTGGCTCAAATTCATGGGGGAGGGCATGAAAAAGGACTAAGAAGCGGAACGCTCAATGTGCCCGGAATTGTAGGCTTTGGAAAAGCAGCAGAACTTCGAATGAAAGAAAAGGAATTGGAGGGAAATAGACTTAAAGCCTTGCGTGATCAATTGGAAAAGGGTCTTTTGGAGATTAATGAAACATGTTTGAACGGAAGTCAAGATAACCGCTTGCCGCATGTAAGTAATATTGCATTTGCTGGAGTGGAAGGAGAGGAGTTGCTCAAAAGAATCAATCAAAAAGTAGCGGTTAGTTCCGGCTCTGCCTGTACCTCTATTTCTCCTAAGCCAAGTCATGTATTAGCTGCGATGGGATTAGATTCGGATTTAGGGAGGGCTTCGATTCGTTTTAGTCTCGGGAAAAATACTACTGAAACAGACATTGATCAGACACTTAATTGGGTAAAATCCGTTATCCATGACTTGAGGACAGTCATTTCATCTTAAGTAAAATGCTTGAAATCAGTATCTTTAGAGTATGGAGAATAAGAAACAACTTATAGCAAAAAAACCTGATGTCGAATACGGTCGCTATTCTTATGCAGATTATTTAACCTGGCAATTTGATGAGGTAGTTGAACTGATTAAAGGAAAGATCTTCAAAAAAGCTGCGGCTGCCCCTAAGCGAATTCATCAAAGGATCTCAGGAGAATTATTCTTACAAATTGGTAATTTTTTAAAAAGTCAAAAATGTCAGGTTTATTCTGCTCCCTTTGATGTTCGATTTCCAAAGAAATCTAAAGAAGACAGTCAAATATTCGACGTCGTTCAACCTGATATTTGCGTGATTTGTGATTTGGATAAGTTGGACGACAGAGGTTGTTTGGGTGCTCCGGATTTGATTGTAGAAATCCTATCGCCTAGCAATAATGAAACAGAATTACGATACAAATTCGATCTTTACGAGTCTCAGGGAGTGAAAGAATATTGGATCGTTTCACCTGAAAATCAAACTTTTACTATCAATACCCTCATAGATAAAAGGTATGTGACCTCCCGAATGATGACTTCGGGAGATGTGGTAGAATCTGCTGTAATCAAGGGGTTTTCTTTGGATTTAAAGGCCTTTTTCGAGGGTGTCGATTAAGTATAAATGAAATGGGAAATTGAAATCTTCAAATCCTAAAATCTTTTAATATCAGCCTCCGTATCCAAATCGATTTCCCCAAGTGGAAAATCCACCGTAAAAACATCTTTTCTATTCTTCAAAATCACCTTTTTAGCTCCTTCTGAACCTTTTAAAGCAAGCATTACTTCGAAGTACTTTTGATCAAAAAGTGCAGGTACTCCCAAGGTGTCAGAATAAGCACAGGCTACAATACCTTTACCGCTCTCTTTCTTGGCTAAAATCAACTGATCCAAAAGTTTGGTATCTACAAAAGGCTGATCGCATAACATTAGGATTACTTGGTCCGGTTGTTCCTTTTCCATCAAAAAACGAAGTCCAACTTGCATACTGGATCCCATTCCTTCTTCCCAATTTTCATTGATTACACTAGGTGTTTGAGTGGAGTCAAAACCACTTTGAATCAGTTCAGGATTCCATCCCAATACGACAACCAATGAGTCAGCTTTACTTGTAACAGCGTATTCTACAGCTCTATGAATTAATGTTTTTCCTTGAATTTCGATTAATTGCTTTGGTCTACCTAAACGGGAGGATGAACCTGCTGCCAAGATAATCAATCCCGTCTTCATCAGCTTTTTTCATGAATGGGGCCTTGCTTATCCCGTAAAAAAATCGGTTGCTTTTTATTCAAGACAGCCTTGATTTCCGCAAAAATTGAAAGTGCAATTTCCTCCGAAGTTTCTGCCCCGATCTCCAAACCAATCGGCGCATAAAGGTTATCTCGATTGACATTCATTCCTAGGTTTTGAAGGCGGTCGATTAGCTTTTCGGTCTTTTTCTTAGGCCCTAAAATGCCAATATATGGAATCATATATTTCTGTAGATCCGCCAAAACAGAGACCTCATATTCAAAATTATGAGTCATCAAAAGGGCTAAAGTATTCAAATCACAATCAATTTTCCCATCCAGTTCATCAGCAGGAGAGACGATAATTTCTTTAGCTGATGGAAAGCGAGAAGCTGTGGCCATGTTTTTACGACCATCAATCAGAATCAATTCAAAACCGAGTAGATCTGCCAATCTAGCGACCGGAATCGTATCGTTACCTGCACCAAAAAGCAATACACGAACCGAGGGCCTTACCAACTCGAAGAAAACAGACAAATCCTCAAACTCTGGATAGGCATGGATTTGACTTGTATTTTGGTCAAAAGCCTGAATCTCATGCTTCAATTTGAGCCAAAGCTGAGAATGGATTTTCTCAGTATTTCCGTGTTGATGATTCCCTTTTTGTAAAAAAACAGTCCCTATTTGCTCTGAGCGTGAGTTTGGAACTGAAAAAAGTGTCAACAAGAGGGAAGTTTCTCTTCCTTTGACAGCTTCTTTGATCAGCTCCACAGGATTCGATTGATCCTGAAAATCCAAAGGCTCAATGAGAACATGAATAATCCCATTGCAACCTAAACCTACACCAAACTTTTGATCATCTTCATCGGTAGTATCGTAAGTCACCAGCATGGACTTTTGCTGGAAAATGACCATCTGAGCTTTTCGTAGAGCGTCACCTTCTAGACAACCACCACTGATGGCTCCTGTTAGGGTTCCGTCCTCAGTAACCAGCATTCTCGCGCCAGGACGACGATAAGCAGAGCCGATAACCTGTACCACAGTGGCTAGGGCAGCCTTTTTTCCTAATTGCTTACAATTTTCGTATGCTTCAACTATTTGTTTGAATTCTTTCATATGTACCCTTCGGGTCAGTTAGCGAGTTGAAGACTTTCCTTTTTGAAGGAAAACCAAATCGAAAATAAGCTGGAAACTACTAAGTAGGCGGCAAAAACATAAAGCGAGCCAGGTAAGAACTGATTCAATCCAAACCAATCTCCGGTTGTAAAAATGAAGTAAAAGGCATAAGCAGACTTTAATAGTTCCCATGCCCAAGCATTGGGATTGCGATCCATCAACTCGGTGTAGGCGAAGACAGTTAAGAATACAAAACCACCATAAAAGAATATGTCAGGTGCACCAATTGAAGAAATATTTCCAAATAAATAACTTAATAAAAGCAGCAAAACAATCAGTTGTGCAAAGCTCCAAACCAACATGCCCTTGGATAGAAAGGGATTGTACTTTTCAAAGTTATAGACGTCACTGATTTTGTTGACAGGGTACTTTTCAGCTACGTCTTCAGGACGCCATCCCAAGGGCATAAACCAAATTTTGAATTTATCAGCCCAGTTTTTGGTGCGCCAGGCGTCTTTGATCAGAAGCCAAAGGTGCATGAAGTTGATTTTAATAGGGTTCCAGGTTCTTACAGGTCTAGTAACTCCGTAAACGGCAGGAATATCATCTTGCTCTTCCTGATAAGTACCAAACCATCTGTCCCAGAAGATAAATATCTGTCCGTAGTTTTTATCCAAATACTCGGGATTGATGGCGTGATGAACCCGGTGGTGGGAGGGGGTTACGATGATTTTTTCCAAGAAACCCATTTTGCCGATATGGCGGGTATGATACCAAAACTGAGCAAATAAATGTAGGGGTGCTACAATGGCGATGACTTGAGGAGGAACTCCAAAAAAGGCAGCAGGAATCAAGAAAACAGCGAAAATCTTTACGATGGAAGAAATACTTTGTCGGAGAGCACATGCCAAGTTGAATTCCTCTGAGCTGTGATGGATGATGTGATTGTTCCAAAACAAATTATACTCATGGGCAATTCTATGCGTCCAATAACCTGCAAAATCCAAAGCAAAAAAGGCAATTACATAGACAAGCCAAGTTGCTTCGATTTGAAATATGGCAAACTTGGAAAATAACCAATCATAGGAAATGATAACGATGCTGAGTCCAAGCACATCTTTGGTCACATTAGTGATGCCAGAGCTTAGGCTGGAAATCATGTCATTTACAGGGACTGTGTCATTGCCTTTCCAAACTCCCCAGAATTTTTCAAACAATACCAGTACAAAAAAAGCTGGCATTGCGATTAATAATATTTTACCGTAGGACTCCATACTTTTACTATTGTATTTTAAAAATAGCTATTTCCTGAAGTTTGTTCAACAAGACTTGATCAAATGGACTTAATAATTGATCTAGGACAATATTCGATTTACCTTTTATTGTTCTTTCAACAATTAATAAATCAAGAAAATGAAATTCCCATCCTTATCACAATTGAAGAAAGAACTAGCTTATCACTCTGAAAAAGAGCTTATTGAGCTGATCGCTGAGCTTAGTAAATTCAGTAGAGATAATAAAGCTTACCTGTTTTTTAAACTTCATGAAAAAGATAATCCCGGCCTATTCTTAGAAATGGCAAAAGAAGAGTTGGAATTGGAATTTCAAAAAGCAAATACTCAACATGGCTACTATGCCAAAAAATCGGCTCAGGCTATTCGTAGAAAAATGAACAAGCTTTTGAAATTGAATAAGAAGAAGGAAGAGCAGGCAGAGTTGATTTTATTCTTTTGCGAGCGATTAAAAGCGAACGGCTATCTCGCTCATTGCCATCCTGTGATCCAAAATCTATATGAAATTCAAATCAAAAAAGCTGAGAAGTTGATATCAGGACTTCATGAAGACTTGCAATATGACTTTCAAGAAAAGATGAGAGAATTGGAGTAATTGAGCTTTCTACTAAAAATCAAATTATGCTTTAGATCCTGTGGTAAGCATATTTCAGGTTTTAGAGATGCTACAACTTATTCAAAAAAAGCTACCCGGAAATCGAGTAGCTCTTTGAGTTTTAGTATTTCAACTTTTCATCTTTGTCCCAGATACCCCAATAGGCTCCGACGTCCCCTTCCGTTCCAACCTTCCAAGACTCATCAAAGGAAGAGAAATAAAAGACTGGAATATTATCCAACTTTGACCAGGTTTGGATGTTGATAAAGTATTTCAAAAAGTTTTCATCGGTGGGAATAGCTCCATAGAGTGGGCTGCCTTGACTTGGCCAACCCGTCTCCGTAATGAGCACCGGCTTTCCATTTCCTGCTTTTTTGGCACGATTGTACATATCCTTTATGTAAAGTAGGGAATAGTCCAATGCACATCCTTCCCAGTATGGATAGCAATTAGCAAGAATGACATCGCATAAATCAGTGATTCTTGGTTTGAGCTCAAATTCATAATAAGCATCTACATAGCCTACCGGAATTTTGGGAATTTCAGCTTTCACTTTCCTAATAAAAGCTAGTAGTTGATCTTCTGTCAAATCTTTGCGATACATAACCTCATTTCCTACCGCAGCAATATCCACATAGCCTTCTTTTGCCAATCTGATCAAGCCATCGACTTCGGCTTGATTGATTTGGTCATCTGTTCCTAACCACGCACCGACCAAAGTCTTCATTCCCATTTCTTTTGCGATAACGGGAATGAGCTCGTTGCCTTCTGTACAAGAAAAAGTTCGAATCCATTTTGTAAACGGTCTCAGAATTTCCAATCTTCTTCTTATCTGCTTTTCAGTTAAGGTATCACCTGGTTTTTGGCCCTCTTCATAGGGACTTATACAGAAACCGTAAAGCCCATCTTGAAGCAATTCTCTGAATGATTTTGCAAGTTCTTCTTTTGATAATCCCTGCAGATCTCTT
>LJXT01000084.1 GCA_001314815.1 Algoriphagus marincola HL-49 | reverse complement strand
CGGAAAGTAATTTGTCTGCGAAAAGCGTCCGATGATTCGTGCCAAAAACCTCCGAGCATTGCACCAAGTATCCATCCCTGCTATCATTGAGGAGGTACAGGCTGATGTTTTGATCATTGATGGGAATAAAGGCAAGATACAAACCTTGATCCTTGGGCTTGGAAATAGGTAAGGGTGTTTTTTCCTCCTCGATTCCCTCTTCTTTTTTTCCAAAATAGGCTTCCTCGGCCGAGTGGATGACTACTGCTTCAGACTTGAGAGCAGGAATGGTGAACCCATCTTCGATTTCTACTTCAATCCTACCACTGGAGGAAATTTTTCGTACTATTCCCTCTTCTGTGCTTCGTAGTAGTCTGACTCGGTCTCCGATATTCATGAATTTAGCGCTTCTTTATAGGTGTCAATGGCTCTTTGCCTTGCAAATTTATGATCTACGATGGGTTTTGGATAATCATTGCTATCTAATTCAGGAATCCATTTTTTGATGTAGCGTAGATCCTTGTCAAACTTGTCTGTTTGAGACTCCGGATTAAATACTCGGAAGTAAGGTTGGGCGTCTGTTCCGGTCCCCGCTGCCCATTGCCAGCCACCATTGTTAGAGGCAAGTTCAAAGTCCAGAAGCTTCCGTGCGAAATACGCCTCTCCCCATCTCCAATCTATCAAAAGGTGTTTGGTAAGAAAGGACGCCACGATCATTCGTACACGGTTGTGCATGTATCCGGTGGTGTTGAGTTCCCTCATTCCCGCATCGACTATGGGATAGCCGGTTTTGCCTTCACACCAGGCTTTAAACTCCTCTTCATTATTTCTCCATGGAATCTGGTCATACGCCGGCTTGAATGCCTTATCCACCACCTGTGGATTGTATGCCAAAATAGTCATGTAAAACTCTCTCCAAATCAATTCATTCAAGTAAGTATCGTTAAGTTTGGAGGCAGTAAGGGCTAATTTCCGAATCGATATTGTGCCAAATCGTAGGTGAATTCCAAGTCGACTTGTTCCATCTTTTGCAGGGAAGTTTCGATTTTTATCATAATGCCGAATAATATCTTCGTCCGTCATTTTAGGCGGAATTTCAATCGAAGATTTTTCGAAGCCTACCTCTTTGAGCGAGGGGAGATCAAATGCTTTGCACTCTAGAAGATTTTTCCAATGGAAATAATTCAGGGGCTCGATGGTTTGTTTTTTGAATTCCTCTAGCCAAACCCTACTGTAGGGGGTGAAGACTTTGTAGAATTCTCCAGAGCCATTCAAAACTTCTCCCGGCTCAAAAATCATTTGATCTTTGAAGGTGAAGAGTTCAATATCTTTTTCCTTTAGAAGTTTTGACACTTCTTTATCACGCTCTTTTGCATAGGGCTCATAATCCCGGTTGGTATAGACTGCCTGCACATCGTAATCCTCGAGAAGGGATTTGAAAATTTCCACAGGACGTCCAATTTTCACCAGAAGGCTGCTGTCTTTTTCTTCAAATTGTGACTTTAGATCTGTGATTTGATCGTGGATGAAGCCTATTCTTGCATCATCTTTATCCTCCAGTTTTTCTAGGATATTTTGATCAAAAATGAATAGGGGGAGTACGTTTTCTTCCTGCGAAAGTGCGTAATACAGTCCAGTATTGTCATCCAGACGAAGGTCTCGTCGAAACCAAAACAGCGTGATTTTTTGCATAATTTACTTTTTCAAAATAAGCCCATAGCGTACAAAAATGTTTACCTATCGCTGATCAACTGGTAAAATTTGATTGGGTTTATTGTAAATAGAATCAAGTCTCTCTACTACCGGGCTTAGATCGATCGGTTTCCAATCGGCGTCTTCTTGGAATCTGAGGTAGTTATCAGAGTCTTCGATCAGGGATTTGTTTCTTTTTTTCTCCTTCCGCTGTGTGATCTTCTGGAATAGTTCGGAGAAAGAATTGAAGGAAACATTTTGAGTGAGTGCTACTCCGTAGGTCACAATATTCTGTGATAGCGAAAGCGAAGTGAAGGTGTTGAAGTTATTTCTATTGAATATACGCATACGATATACTCCATCGTCCGTAAGTAGGTATTCAGCTTGCCAATCACCGATGATGGATGCGGCTCCGGCCTGTCCGGTGTTATCGGTAAATCCACCATCTCTTGACACCCTAAGTCGACCGTCGAGGAAAGTATAGGCAACACTTAGCTGAAAAGTTTCCAGGGTATTTTGATCCAGGTTGGCTAGGTCAATATTGATTTCAAGGTTTTTATCCACTTGGCTGGCCAGTGAATTAAGTTGGGCTGATAGCAATTGCCCCAAACTATTTGAAATCGAGTTGACGCCTGCAAACTGGCCTTCTGGAGAAAAGGAACGGCTCATAATAACTGAAAAGACTTGCCGGTTCATTTCTTGGTCATCATTTGCGATTCGGGACTGGAAGGAAGAGATGGCAGTTTGTATTTCCCCACTATTCGGTAGCTCCGAAAAGTCAAAGCCAAAGGAGATTTCAGGTGACATCAGCTCTCCATCCAGATTCATGATCACACTGACTGGATATCTTCTGCTGGTACCATTTTGCTGATCTTGTGTCGTACTCGTGGCCAATAAAGGCTGAATAGACACGGACTCTGTGTATTGTGCCGTAAGGTCGAGGATTCCCTCGTACGGATCTCCATACCAAGATATTCTGCCCCCGGGCTGTACGGTGAATTTTTTATTCACGACATTGTAAAGTGAGAAATCATAGCTCGCTTCGGTCACCTCGTAGGTTCCATTCAGCTGGAAGGCCCCTTGGGTATCAATGTTCATAGTCAGAACGCCCCTTCCACGACCCGAGATTTTTTCCTGCGTCCTTGGGTCAATGATGATTTCAGCGTAGGCATCGGGAGTTACCTCCATGGTGAAGTTCATCTGGAAGTTCTGAATGTCTAGGCGATCGATTTCTTCATTAATTGACTGAACAGATACTGTGTCATAAATATTGATAAAAGTGATGTAATCTTCACTGAACTGCTCATTACTGCTGCTCAAAGGAATGAAAATCCGGGTATCGCGTTCACTTCTTGCTCTTGCGTCCATGATAAGATTATCGGTATTTCCACTTAAATCCATTTCTCCTGTGACATAAATGTTCCCGTAGAAGACCTCATTGTCTTTGGCAGAGGTATTCATGACTTGAAAGTTTTTTAAGTCAGCCTGAATGTCAAGTCTGATGTTATCCAAGCCTTGGTAGTTTAATCCACCCTTCAGGTCAGCTGTATTTCCCCGTACATCCTTGGCAATTAATTTGTCAAAGCGAACTTGACCTGGCGTGAAAAGCACGCTCCCATCCAATTGATAAAGTGTATTCAGGTAATTGACACGTAATTTTCCCTGATCGATTTTTCCCTCGCCCACCAAGGTAGGATTAATTGCATCACCTTTCAGCTGAATGTCACCGGTGATCTGACCTCCCATGTCAGAGAGGTAATTGGACAGAAACGGCTCGAAAATTTTGATTTCAGCCTCTTGAAGTTTTCCGTTGAGATCAAATTCAAGCGAACCTAGCTGCAAGTCACCTCCCAAAGTGATGGTTTTCTTACCATCAAGCATATTTTCAATTTGCAAAACCATCGCATCATCCTTTAGATGAGCTTCTGTTGAGAGATCTCCGATAGGGATTTCGTTAATCGTCAGCTTTTCTATTCCGATTTCGGCATCCAAAGTCATCTTTCCTGCCTCTCCTGTACTGGAGCGAATCAGTCCGTTTACCTTTCCTTCATATTCCTGCGGAGTCAGGGTGTTCAGGATATTTGCATTCACCTCATCAAGGCTCAAAGTCCATTCATCCTCCGGACGATTGCTTAGGACACCTTCCAAGTCAATTTTTTGTTCCCCCGAGATTAGCTTCAGATTTTCAAATTTTACAGAGCCGGGCAGCAAGGTTACCAAATTGTCAGGGTCAAATTGCCAGTTACTACTTAGTACAGTTAATTGGGAAGGCTTGAGCTGTAGAGTGGTTTGAGAAGGGGAAAATTGTGCCACTGCATTGATCCGAGCCTTGCTTTGAGTCGAGTCCTGATCCAGGGCTAAGTTCAGATCTAGGGCATCATTATTCCAAATTGCTTCAAATCCCAAATTGCTGAAATCGAGCTTTCCGCCAATATTTTGTTGCTTTGAGAAGATGTAAAAAGAAGCTAAAATCTCGGGACTGTTTATGATTTTGGAAGTGTTGAAGTCAATATTTACCTGTCTGGCTTCATTAGCTCCATATCGGAGCGTATCGATCCCCGAGAAAAAATTGAAAATCGTATTTTCTTCTGTTTGATAAAATGCTCCTTCGACTAGGGTGTTTTTAGAAATATAAAGATCGGGTTTGAGTAGTCGTAGAATGGGATTGATATCAATCAGGTTGATATTTAGGTCAAGATTGTAGGGGACTGAGAAATAGTCCGAGTTTTCCGCCACTGGGGCTTCATCTTGCAGAAGTATTGCCAAATATTGCTGAAGCAAAAATGGCAAATCCTTTGCCATTTGCTCCAATTTAAACTGACCCGAGGCACCTGCCACAATGTAGTCAGAGTTTAGTGACATAGTTCTCGTACCACCGGCAAAAAGTGACTGAAAATAAAAATCTCCCACTTCCAATACCCTGTCTTGATAGCCGACCACTAAATCATTGAATCGCATAATTCCAGTCAAATCGTCAATATTGATCCCTTGGGTGTCAATTTCCAACTTTCCTTTGAAGTATGCTGGTGTATCAATCAGATTAATAGCTTGAAGATTGGCCGAATCTAGCGTGAGTAGAAGGGAAATAGCTTCCGAGCTGTCCTTTAGATTGATACTTCCCCCGCCATTCAATTTTAGGTTTGGGTCGTTGATGCTTATATTTCCTTCGAAAAGCTCCAAGCCGTATTTCGCATCAGTTTGAATGCCGGTATAGTCGTAGCCCAATAGTCCGAAATTTGAAACATTGGCATCTAGGTCTAGAAGCAAGTCGTCAAAAGATTTTCCTTCTGCCTCTACAGTGCCACTCAGCGAGATTTTTTGAAAAGTTTCTCGCTGATCGGTCAGGATGCCCAGATTGAAGTTTTCGACATCTACTCGGGATACTACTTCATTCTTTCCATTTTGGTTTTCATAGCGGATCCTACCTGAAACTTTTCCTATTGAAGTTCGAAAATCACCATCCGTATCGAACCGGTCTAAATAGCCCCTGAAATTTGAACTGAGGCGAATAGTGCCAAATTTCAAAACCTCCGTTTTGCTGGATTCTGGCAAGTAGGGACTTAAATCTTTGGTGTCAAGCGTGGAGTTTTGAAGAGAAAGATTGACGTAAGTGTTCTCTATTTCCGGTAGTCCGTCTAGCAAAATTGATCCGAAAACCTCCGTTTTTTCGCCGAGTCTGAGAATAAATTCATCTGTTTTGATTTCTGAAACCGGGCCAGTGAAGTTACCTGTGATTACGAGTTCATCTTGTATATCGGGAAGAGTAGGGGCGAAAAAGCGAAGATCTCCCAATCCCAAAATGGTTTCTTTCATATTCGCATTGATCGTCACTCCGGTGATGAATTCTGAAAAGTCAGCTACTGATGCATATTCTAGTTTTAGGTAATCTTTGATGTAGCTTTGATTAGTTACTAATTTCAACTCATCAAACTCCATAAACCTGGGCGAGAAGATGAAATTGGTCCGGAATTCTTTAATATCAAGCCCAGAGCAGGATTCTATACCTACCATGTGAACAATATCTATCCCAATTTCACTACCGTCGAGGTAAAAATCACTGGAGGAAATGTTGATGTCTTCAAACCGCATTCGGTTGTAATCCAAGCCTTCGGAAATGGGCTCAGAATTGAAGTTGACTAAGGCAAAGCTGGAGTTTCTAAAATCGATCTGCCCAATCCCAAATTTCGGGCTTGCTCCTCCGCCTCCTGTGCTGAAACGGTTGCTTAATTCATTGACCCAAAGGTTGATATTCATCGATGAGTCACCTTGATGGGTCAAAAGCTGAATTTTCGCTTTTTCGATCCTTACCTGATCAAGGTTTGGCTGCCCTGCCGCAAGGAGCTTTCCGAGTTCAAAATCCACAAAGATTTCCCCTGCACCAATCATGATACTATCTCGGTGATCTCGGATTTCTACATCTGAGATACTCAAAGCGTCCATCCAATTCAGATGAATTCTTCCAATAGAGGTTTCAAACTGACTGTCAGAATTGAGAAAATTAGTAGCCCGTTGAATGAGCCAATTTTGGACTGGAGCAGTTTGAACCAATAGGGCAACAGCGATCAGGAACACTGTCAGAGAAAAGATTACCCATAAGACTATCCGGAACGCTTTGTGCAAAAAATCCGTAACTTTCGGTTTATTTTCCAATGGGTACTAAGACTAATTACATACTAGCTATCGAATCATCCTGTGACGAAACATCCGCCTCAGTGATCGCTAATGGCAAAGTACTTAATAATATCATCGCCACACAATCAGTTCACGAAAAATATGGAGGTGTAGTTCCGGAGCTAGCCTCTCGGGCACATCAAGAAAATATAGTGCCAGTCGTTCAAGAGGCATTGGATTCCGCAAGTATTTCAAAATCTGAGCTTTCTGCGATAGCATTCACCCGTGGCCCCGGTTTGATGGGAGCGCTTTTGGTAGGTGTGAGTTTTGCCAAGGCAATGGCACAGGCATTGGATATCCCACTTATTGAGGTTAATCATATGCAGGCGCACGTCTTAGCGCATTTTATCGAGGACCCCAAGCCTACTTTTCCATTTCTCTGTTTGACAGTAAGTGGAGGCCATACGCAATTAGTCAAAGTAAATTCAGCCTTGGACATGCAAGTGATTGGGGAGACTAGAGATGATGCTGTAGGCGAGGCCTTTGATAAGACGGCGAAACTTCTCGGTTTACCTTATCCGGGTGGTCCCTTGATCGATAAGTATGCAAAAGAAGGAAATCCTAAAGCTTTTGATTTTCCGGTGACCCGAATGCCGAATCTGGATTTTTCCTTTAGTGGAATCAAGACTGCAGTTTTATATTTTCTGAAAGAGCAACTTCAAGGAAATCCGGATTTTATTCAGGAAAATTTACACGATCTCTGTGCAAGTATTCAATTTACTCTGATCGAAATGCTTCGTATCAAATTGGTGCAAGCTGCCAAAGAGACTGGGATCCGGCAAATAGCTATAGCGGGTGGCGTTTCGGCTAATTCCGGGCTGCGGAAGACATTGGAATTGGAGGCAAAAAAGAGAAGCTGGGAACTTTTCATCCCCAAATTTGAGTACTGCACAGACAATGCGGCGATGATTTCCATGGCAGCACACTTTAAATATTTGGAAGGGGAATTTTCCTCTTTGGAGGTTACGCCGCTTGCAAAAATGAAAATCTAATATGGCAGATAAGAAGAAGTTTGATAAGATTGTCAATATCAAGAATAAGAAGGCAAGCTTTCAATTTGAGTTTATTGATACTTTCAAGGCTGGAATCATGCTAAAGGGCACTGAAATCAAATCCATCCGGGAGGGGAAGGTCTCTCTAACGGAATCTTTCTGCGTTTTTTTGGATGGGGAGCTTTTTGTCAGGCAAATGCACATCGCCCCTTACTCCATGGCTTCTAGCTATAATCACGAGGCGGTAAGAGACCGGAAACTCCTTCTCAATAAGAAAGAACTTGAAAAACTCCACACGAAGTCCCAAGAAAAGGGGCTGACTATCATTCCTGTTCGTATATTTATCAACGATCGTGGGTTGGCAAAAATGGAAATTGCCCTCGGAAGAGGTAAAAAGACTCACGACAAGCGACAGGACTTGAAAGCTAAAGATGCCAAAAGAGAACTTCAACGAATGGCCCTTAATTGATTCCTTCGGGATTTGTAGGCAAACCCTGCTGCCCGTATACCGACAGCCAAGTACCAATTCGGCGATGATTTCCCAACTTCTATTTGGGGAGTGTTATCAAGTACTAGCTGTGTCCACAGATCGTCAGTGGTATCGCATTTTTCATGAGGACAGTAGAATGGGAGGCTGGATCTCGACAAAGTCACTCAAGGAAATCCACAAAGATGAGTATCAGAATTTTCTAGACCAAGATTTTCAGATAGTTACAAGCCCCATAGCTGCCATAGAATACATGGGGACAAATCTTTATTTATTGCCCGGAAGCCGTTTACACTTTTCGGAACTAGAGCTTTTCAATTGGCAGGAAACCATTGGTTTTACCGGAACTAGCCGAGCCCATGCTAAGCGGGCAGATCGAGATGAGCTACTGGAAATTGCGCTACGGTATATCAATGCTCCTTGGCAAGCGGGAGGCAGAAGTATTTTTGGTTTGGACGAGCTACAGGGTTTCGCCTTGATCTACTCCATCGCCGGATATCAATGGTCCTCAGCTACTTTGCCCGGAAGAATTTTACCTTTTAATCATGCCATGCCGGGAGATTTATTTATTTTTCATGATGAAGATTCTCGTCAAGATCAATTCGCAATCTACCTGGGCATGGAGGAAGTACTTTGGATGGATAGTCGGATGAAAGTATCAGATCTTGAGGAATGGGAGGGTTTTCTTGCAAACAATCGAAATAAACAGGTCGTTTTGGAAGCTAGGTCAGTGTTTAATTGATGATGGAAAAGCGGGTACTGGTATTAAATTTGGATCACTCACCGGTGGCAGTGGTTTCGGCCCAAAAGGCTATAGTTCTTACTTTGCTTGAGAAGGCAACCATGCTATCTACTTACGAACTTTTACAGATCCGAACCATCAGCAGAAGTTTTGAATATCCCGCTGTCATCCGACTTAATCATTATAAAAGCATTCCTTATCGGGGGGTGATGCTCAATCGGGCCAACCTTTTTCGAAGAGATAATGGAGAGTGTCAATATTGTGGATCGGTGAAGCATTTGACAATTGATCACGTTTTGCCTCGATCCAAGGGTGGAAAAACGTCCTGGACTAATCTGGTTACCGCCTGCAATCGCTGTAACGTAAATAAGGGAAACAAGACACCGGAAGAAGCTGGCATGCCTTTAAAAATCCTTCCTTTTAAGCCAACCCTATCTTATTTTTTGGCTGATTATGCCGAGAGACATGCCGAAGAATGGCTTCCTTTTTTAAATGTGAAAGTCGTTCCTGGCTGATAAAATATTTTTTGGCAATAAAATTGCCTAGGTATCAATATGAACCTATCCTTTCTTTCCCCTGTACTACTTTCGCTCTTCTTGAGCATTTCTAGTATAGAAGCACAACAACTCATCGGTAAATGGCAATTGGTTTACTTCGATGGGATTGATCGAATTAGAAATTCCGCCCAATTCAGAGAAGCCGACTCCGCTACCCGGGCAAATATGGAATATCGAATCAAGAATAGGCTTGAGTCCACGATTTATCAATTTACCCCAGGAGATTCCCTTCGCTATACCGACATGGTCAATCAGACCATCGTTCAGCGTCGTGCTCAAATTGAGATCGGTGAAGGGGATGTATTGATCATTCGTGAGGGAGAAATGAAGCGAAAGGCAAAAATTATAGCCTTTGATGAGAATAGATTGGTGCTGGAACCCATTACAAAGTCTGGGAATAAAGGTAAACTGATTTTTGAGCGAGTAGTAGAAAAGCCCAAAAAGTAAATTACTTAAAATTGAGTTCCAACTGATCTGGTAAAAGCTTAAAGCTTGATCGGTGCCAGAGAGTAGCTCCATGGTCTGAGATTCCCTTTCGATGTACTTTTGTCGGGTAGCCTGCATTGGTTTCCCATCCATAGTAAGGGAAATCCGCTGCTAGCTTGGCCATAAAATCATCTCGATAGACTTTAGCCAAAATGGAAGCAGCTGCTATGCTGGCAAACTTTCCATCGCCCTTGATCACGCAGGTATGAGGAATCTGTAAGTCAGACTTCCATCGATTCCCATCGATCAGTAAGTGATTGGGTTGAGTTTTTAGTCCCAAAACGGCTCGCTTCATTGCTAAGAAAGAGGCGTTCAAAATATTGATTTGGTCGATCTCGGTTACGCTTGCTTCTGCGATGGCCCAGCTAAGTGCATTGGACTTGATTTCTTCTACCAATTCTTCCCGCTGCGATTTGAGTAATTTTTTGGAGTCATTTACCCAAGGATTCGAAAAGTCTTCGGGTAAAATAACAGCAGCTGCCACAACGGGACCTGCAAGACAGCCCCTTCCTACTTCATCACAGCCTGCTTCCAGGCGATTAGCTTCTAAATAGGGGAGTAGAGGCATGTACTTCTAGTTTTTCTTCCTTGTAATATTTATGAATCATCTCTGCCACTAGGCCTGTCCATCCTGTCTGATGGGACGCGCCTAGGCCTTTGCCACTATCACCATGAAAATATTCATAGAATAAAATATGATCCTTGAAATGGGGGTCTTTCTGGAATTTTTCCTGATTTCCAAAGACAGGTCTGTTTCCATTTGCATCTCGCATGAAAATCTTCATACATCGCAGAGAAAGTTCCTTTGCAATCATATCCATAGAAAGGTAATTGCCCGATCCGGTTGGGTATTCGATTGAGAAGTCACCGCCATAGTAGAAGTTGAATTTCTTCAGCGACTCGATGATCAGGTAATTAATAGGGAACCATATCGGTCCTCGCCAATTTGAGTTGCCTCCAAACATACGGGTGTCTGATTCGCCAGGAGTATATCGAATGGAATAGGTGTCCCCATTCATTCGAAGTGTATAGGGTTTAGCCAAGTGGAATTTGGAAAGGGATCGAATCCCAAAATCACTCAAAAACTCCTCGGAATCCAACATCTTGTGAAGGACACTTCGCATTCGATGTCCTCGCAGCAAAGAGAAAAGTCTGCGTTTGCCTTTTCCTGGATGAATCCAGCTTGATACCAGCGCTGCTAATTTTGGCTTTTCCCGCATAAAGAAGTCCAGCCTTTTCTTGAATTCAGGCAGGCTTTCGAACAGCTCTTCTCGTATAGGCTCCACCGCAAAAAGCGGAATCAAACCCACAATAGAGCGAACCTTTAGCTTTTCTGGCTCTTTTCCATTGAAGTGGAAAACATCATAGAAAAACTGGTCCTCATCATCCCAAAGTGATATGTGTTCCTTTGAGATATTATTCATAGCACCGGCGATATATAGGAAGTGTTCCAGAAATTTGGTCGCGGTGTACTGGTAAACGGTGTTGAACTCGCAAAGATCCAAGGACATTCGGAGCATGTTCAACGAGAACATCGCCATCCAAGAAGTTCCATCTGCTTGTTCCAGTTTTCCCTGATAATACTCCGCCGCAGATCTATCGAAAATGGAAATATTATCCAGTCCTAAGAATCCTCCCTCGAAGATATTCTTGCCATCATTATCTTTTCGATTGACCCACCAGGTGAAATTGAGCATAAGTTTGTGCATCGCACGCTCTAGAAACTCTTGGTCACCTTTTCCTCCATTTGCCTTTTTATCTATTTGAAAGACCCGCTGCACCGCATAAGCATGTACGGGCGGGTTGACATCCGAGAAGTTCCACTCGTAGGCGGGGATTTGACCATTGGGATGCATATACCACTCATTGAGTAGAAGCAGCAGCTGATCTTTGGCAAATTCCGGGTCAATTCGAGCTATTGGGATACAATGAAAAGCCAAGTCCCATGCAGCATACCAAGGATATTCCCACTTGTCCGGCATGGAAATGATATCGTAGTTTTGAAGGTGTCTCCACTGGTGATTTCGCCCATTCTTTCGAGCAACCGGAGGTACGTATCTCCCAGGGTCTCCTTCCAGCCACCGCTCTACATCATAATAATAAAACTGTTTGGACCACATCATGCCTGCATAGGCTTGCCGCTGGATTTGTCTTAGGTCGGGATCCGTGACCCGATCTTGCAATTGACTATAGAACTCATCGGCCTCCCGCTTTCTTTCTTCTAAGCAGGTTTCGCAAATATCCAAGGGTTGATCCTCGACCTGATGCTGAAGTCGCAGTTTGATCTCTACTTTCTCTCCAGCTGGAATATCTAGGTGGTAAATGGCCGCTGCTTTGGTGCCGGTAAACTTTGGATTGACTTTGGAGTCATCCTTTTTGATCAGGTAATCATTGATACCGTCTTTATGAAAATCCCGCTCGTTGGGGATATTGTAAAGCCTTTCCCGATTGGTTTCATTGTCACAAAACCGGATATCTGGGTTGCCGCTGAAGGTGATAGAATAGTTTCCCGATTTGGGATTGAACGCTTTGATTCTATTGGAGCGGGCGAGACTTATCTTTGGCATGAAGGGCTCGTGGCCTGTAAACCAAGTCTTTCGAAACCAAAGCGTTGGTATAACCCAAATGGGAGCTGACTCGGGACCTCGGTTGTGAATGGTTGCTTTCGCGACGATGTCCTCTTCGTCGTTTTTTGCATATTCTATAAAAATGTCGAAATACCTGTCTTCGTCAAATACTCCTGTGTCAATCAGTTCAAATTCAGGATCGGTCTTTTGTCTTTTCTTATTTTCCAGAAGCAGTTTTTGATAGGGGAATTCCGCTTGGGGATACTTGTAAAGCATCTTCATGTAGGAGTGAGTCGGCGTGGAGTCCAGGTAGTAATAGATCTCCTTGACGTCCTCTCCGTGGTTTCCCTGATTCCCCGTCAAACCAAAAAGCCGTTCTTTGATAAATGGGTCCTTCCCATTCCAAAAAGCCCAGGCAAGGCAAAGTTTTTGTTTGTGGTCAGAGATTCCTCCGATGCCTTCCTCTCCCCAGCGATAGGCCTTGCTACGGGCTTCATCGTGGGTCACATTTTCCCAAGCTGCACCATCAGGGCTATAGTCTTCACGGACTGTTCCCCACTGTCTTTCGGTAAGGTAGGGGCCCCATTTCTTCCAGTGCTTCTTGTATTCTCTATCTTCCTGTAATCGTATATGTTCGGCTAACATGGTCTTCTTCTTGAGCAGGTGGTGAAATTATCAATTTCTCGGTATTTAAGCCGAAAATTCGCAATTCTGTTCAGCTCAGCTAATTATTTTTTCTTGGAGAGAAAGTGTTTAGGGATTGTTTTTCAGCTGTTTATGAAACGAACTGCTTTAAAGTGCCTATTTCTCAATTTTTAAAACTCACTTATGTTTTTCTAAAAATATCATAAAACTATTGTTCTACACTTGTAGAATAATAAATCTCTTCTACATTTGTAGAATATTAAACGGAACATCTATGCTATCCAAAGCCGAAGAAGAATTAATGAATCACCTTTGGGAAAAGGAAAAAGCTTTTCTGAAAGATCTGATTGAAGCGTATCCTGATCCCAAGCCTGCAGCGACTACTATTTCCACCTTGCTCAAACGAATGCAGGAGAAAAAATTCGTGGACTATCAGACAGAGGGAAAGGCTAGGCTTTATTTTCCACTGGTATCCAAAGAGTCCTATTTTGGCAAACAGCTCCAAGGTTTGATCAAGAATTTTTTCAATGATTCTCCTGTTCAGTTTGCTTCCTTTTTTGCGAAGCAAAGCTCTTTTACCGAAGCTCAATTAAAAGAGCTTAAGTCTATGATAGATGACCAACTTAACCAAAAAAAGTAATGGAATACTTGCTCAAATCCATACTTTGCCTACTGCTATTGCTGCTATTTTATCGTCTGTTTTTGCAGCAGGAAGTCTTGTATCGATTTAATCGGTTCTACCTCCTTTTCGCAGTGCTGATTTCTTTCCTCTTGCCACTGAATCAAATTGAAATCGAGGATTCCTTTACGATTGAGCAGCTTGCTTCCGAAAATTTAAGTAGTACTTCAATTGGTGATCCAAAAGAAGTTCCTCAAAATGTTGTCCCGGTAAACCCGGCTGAAACCTCCATCCAATATTCTTGGAAACATCTTGGAATTGGACTTTATGGGCTGGTTTCCTTGATTTTTGCTTACCGCTTTTTTTGGAACTTCAGCGTTTTGAAGAATAAAGCAAGTTCTAATATTCGTGTGGTTTATCGCGATCAGGTTTTGGTTTTGCTGGAAGAGTACACGCTTCCCTATTCCTTTTTGGACTTTATTTTCGTCCACAAAAAAAGCTTTCAGACGGAAGGATTGAGTGATGCGGTCTTCGAGCATGAACGCTGCCATGTGCGAGAAAAACATAGCCTTGATTTGATTTTCATTGAATTTTTGATGATCCCGTTTTGGTTTCATCCAGGTCTTTATTGGGCTAAGCAGTCCATTCAGCTCAATCATGAGTTTATCGCGGATCGAGCAGCCATCCAAAAAGTAGATCAGATGTCCTATCAGCGACAGCTCCTATCCTTGGCGATTTCAAGTACGCAACATCCCTTGACTAGCCACCTTAATTTTTCTTTAACCAAAAAACGAATGCAGATGATGAGCAAAGAACAGAAGCCTATCCGAACAGCCCTGAAATTATTGTTTTTGATCCCGATGATGGGCTTGATTTATTATGGATTCAGTGAAAAAGTGACTGTTCAAAATGAAGAGATTGAACATACACCCTATGAAGACGATAAGGCTTATACACTCGTCTACCAATCCCCGCCTCAGAAAATGACTAAAACCGAATATTACAGCCAGACCAAATTCATCTTGAAATACCCGGATGGGGACCTGGAAGAAAAAAGCTATGAAGAACTTCCGCAACCATTCAAGGATGGACTACCTCATGTGCCTGGAAAAATGGATCCTAAAGCGCCATCTGCCGAGCAATATGAAAGTTGGAAGGATGGTAAGGAGTTTGCGCTTTGGCTTGACGGTGCGGTTATCCCCAACTCAAAATTGGATGAAATTTCGCAGGAAGAAATCGTCCATTTCTTTTCCAGTTTCGTCCATAAAAATGCCCGTTCGGTACGCTTTCCGCAGGATTATCAAGTTCACCTGTACACCCAAAAGGCATTTGGTAAGAACTTTGGAGAAAATTCAGATCTTAGAACCAAACCGCTTCAGGGGACAGTAACGATCCCCGTGGATGAACCAAAAAATCAAAGTTTCTCGACGAATACGAATCCTCTTTCACTTTATCAAAAAGAGCTCAAAGCTTACCATGAAAAACTCAACACAGGAGTTCATTTTATTGAGAAAGACAAAAGGGATCAAGAGGAATTGCTGGAGGAGTTTTTGGATCTTGGTGGGAAGTATTTCCGATTGAGAGTGGAGGATAAAAGGCTTACAGAAAGACCGACTCACCCATTTTCTCCCTACATCCGATTGAAGAAGGGAGATGAATATTACTTCAAGCTTCGGAAAGATCTTACCGAGGAAGAACTAAAGCAGCTGCCACCACCTCCGCCTCCGGCAAATGGTTTGAAAAGTACAGCATCAACTCAAATCACTTCAGGCCTCTTGAACACTTACCAAAAAATGCTCTTGGCCTATGATTTGAAAAAATACGAAATGGGGCTTCAGTTTTCTGGTAACTCTGCCAAAAGAGAAGCTATTTTCGAAGAGTTTATCCGAGTTCAGAATGTATTTCTGGCATTGGATGATGCTGAAAAGAAGCTCGTGAATCCTCCGACTTCGCCTTCCATGCCTAGCCGTACTAAGTCTAGTTCTGATCTTTGTTGACTGGATGATTTAAATCAAGTATAACTCAAATCCGACGACTGAATGAAAATGGTTTCCTCCTCAGGTACAGGAAGTAGCTGCATGAGCACTTGCTCCCAAGTTTCAACCCATCGTTGAAAATCCTCTTGAAGATGATTGGATTTTTCAAGAGCAGCCAACTCGAGTATAGAAAAATCAAATGACTTAGCTGTTTTTCCTATGCCGGAATGAAAGACCTCTAGTGCATTGCAGGCTTGTTCGTACTGTCCAGCTACGGGGATGACAAGAATTGGCTTGCCAAGGTACATCGCCTCGCAGACGGATTCAAAGCCAGCAGTACAGATTAAGCCCTTACAAGCGGCCATATCTTGCAAGAAGCGCTGATCATGGACGCGGTTTAGGGTCAAGTTTGGAAGGACTTGCTCGACTTCGGCTGCATCCTTTTTGTCCCAATAAGCTTTGATCTGTATGTGTGGATGAGCTTGGGCATACGATATCACCTCCTGCCCATATCCGGGATTGACCATATAGGCAAGGTAAAAATCGCCTTGGTGCGGAGATAGCTTCTTCACTTCCCTTCGAAGGAGAGGGGGTACGACACGAACTTTTCGACTTGCCATTTTTTGCGGCAAAAATGACAGGGCCAAAATTTCCTGAGCTCCCCAGGCAGTGATTTGGGTATTGAGTCTGAAAAGCAGGCGCTCCAAGTGTCTTCCCGGCGCAAAAACAAAATTTGGATGTCCCGAGAGGTATTGATGACCGATCACCCAATAAGCGGCTTTTGGTCGGAAAAGCATGGAGTAAAGCCCTCCCAAAAGGTCATAAAAATTCAGAATTATATCTGGGTTTAGACTTTTTACCTGGTCGTCGATTTGCAGGAGACTTTTCCTGAAAATGGGAGCTTTTTTAAGGTTTTTGCGGATGGTTTTTCCTAAAAGGATTTTTTTCTCTGCTCCATCTGCTTCAAAATTTGGACTATCTAAAGCAATGACGGGAGCTTGAATTTCTCTTGTGAAAAAATCAGGAATACTTCTCCTGTGACTTTTTCCTACTAGAACCCCTGCAAGTTCATGACCTTGACTACGCAATAGATTTGAAAATGCAATAGCCTGCGTCATGTGACCTCGGCCTTCGCCTTGTACGATAAAGAGAAACCTCATAATTACCGAAATGCGGGTGGATTCAGATCGTCATTGGGGCTATCGAAAGATACTTTTCGAAGTGGAATGATGGTGCTATCATTCTCTTCTTCTTTACCAGAAAAGAAACTGCCGATTTCTTGATCTCGGATCTCTTTGAAATTGATTTCGGAATAGTAGATCAATTGCCAGTTGCCTTCATGATCTTCTGCCAAAGCCGACATGGTCTCCACCCAATCACCTGAGTTGAGGTAATGAATTCCATCGATCAATCGATTTTCTGCCTTGTGGATGTGCCCACAGATGATCCCGTCACAGCCTTTGGCTTTTGCCATTTTTGCGAGTTCGGTTTCATACTGATCAATATATGATACAGCAGACTTGACTTTGCCTTTGATATACTGAGACAATGAAAAGTAAGGCAAGCCTCTTTTGAATCGATAGTGATTGACCACTCGATTGAGCCAAAGCAGGAAGGTGTAACCCATATCGCCCAAGTAGGCTATCCAGCGGAGATTGGTCGTAATGCTATCGAAAACATCCCCATGGGTGATGAAGTATTTTTTTCCTTGAGATTCATAGATCATATCTGTCTGAATCGAAAGGTTGCCTATTTGAAGAGGAAGAATTTGATCCAGAAAATCATCATGGTTGCCTCTCAAGTAATAAACTTGAGTGTTATGATTTTCGATCATTTTGAGGATGCGGTTGAAAAAACGGGTGTGTTTTCGTTTCCAAGCTCCTGATTTTTTGAGTTGCCACCCATCAATTATGTCACCATTTAAAATAAGATTATCGCAATGGTACTGTTTGAGAAATCGCGCTATTTCTTTTGCCTTAGAGCCTTTGGTACCCAAGTGAACGTCAGATACAATGATCGTTTTGAAGTGAGTTTTCACGCTATTGGTTTTGGTTGAAAGGTAACGTGGCATTGTAAATCTGTAATACTTAGTCTGTTAAGTATTTGCTATATTTTCCAAATTTTCTTTGGCGAAAGTGAAGGCTGTGTTAAGCTGATATGAAAAATAAGACCGATCGTATTCTTATTTCTTTTTTAAAATAAAAGAAATATCTTTTAGTCTTTTATTTTAGATACTATGAAAATTACTTTTGTATTAGAGTGGGAAAACGCCATTCTATCTGAACTAGACCGGACAAGTGAATTGCTAACTCAGATTCATTTACAGTCTAATACTCAACATCAAGCTCAATTTGAGTTGCTTATTCTTCACAATTCAGAGCAAGTTCCCGAAGAGTTTATTTCTGATTTCTTAAGAAATGTTCTTGATGAAAAAAATCTTCCTGAAATGGAAGAGACCAGGGTATTGGATGTGAAAGATGCTCACTATTTTCAATTAAAAAATGAGGGATTAAGACATGCAAAGGGAGAGACGGTTATTATTTTAGATAGTGATATCATTCCACAGGCAGGTTGGCTTGAGGCTCTATTGAATGCTCACCAAAAATATCCTGAGGCTATCATCGCCGGGGCCACACATATTGACTATTCCGATTTTATAGGAAAGTGTTTCTCTTTAGCTTGGTTTTTCCCTGCCCCATCTGATCGATCCGATATGGAATCAGTAAATCTTATTTTCTCCAATAATTTTATTTGTAAAAAGCAGCTCATCATTGATAATCCCTATCCAAAAATGGCTGAGGGAGTCACCCGAGGTGCAGATACCTTGCTTTGGAAAGAATTAGAAAGAAAAGGAGTGAAATTATTCATTTGCCA
>LJXT01000044.1 GCA_001314815.1 Algoriphagus marincola HL-49 | reverse complement strand
AATACCATGGCAGTAGCATATCCAGTTTCCGTCTTTCACTTTCAGGTAGAGTGGGGCGGTACCCGAATAGGTTTCACCGAAGTGTCCGGCCTGACCGTAGAGCTTCAGTCTATAGACTATCGAGAAGGAAGCTCTCTGGAATACCACGTCAGTAAAATGCCCGGCATTCCTCAATACAGCAATATCACACTCAAAAGAGGGGTTTTTCGAGCGGATAATGAGTTTTTCCAATGGCTGAATACAGTCAGGAAAAATAATATCGAACGTCGGGATCTCACCATCAGCCTTCTCAATGAAGAACACGAACCAGTGATGGTATGGAAGGTCAAAGAAGCCTGGCCCTGCAAGGTAGAAGGTCCTTCGCTCAACTCCACGGGGAATGAGGTGGCCATCGAGACGATCGAGCTTTGCCACGAAGGACTTTCCATCGAAACTCCCTAATCCATGGCGCTTTTCTATCCACCCACCGGATTTCATTTTCTGGTTCGATTTGAGGGCCTACTACTCAAATATCCGGGAATACCGGATGTAGGATTTCAGGAAGTAGGCGGCCTAAGCGTGGAAATAGGAGTAGAGGAATATGCTGAAGGAGGAGAAAATCGATTCAAGCATCGAATGCCTAATCCAGTTTCCTACACCAATCTTACCATGAAAAGAGGAATGCTAGTCGGGTCCCAACTGATGAAGTGGTTTAAGGATTCGGTGGAAGCTTTTCAATTCGAAGCACAGGACATTACCGTAATCCTACTCAATGAGCAGCACCTGCCACTTCAGGCTTGGAATTTCATCAATGCCTGGCCTGTCAAGTGGAGCATCGAAGGGCTCAATGCGATGGAAAACACCCTGATGATCGAGTCGATTGAATTTGCCTATCAGTACTACCGAAGAATTGACCCCTCAGACCTTTTATCGATTTGATATGCCCATTGAAATCAAAGAATTAATCATTCGTACGACCGTAGATACGGCAGATGAAAAGCCGACTGGTACAAAACGACCGATTCCTCGAGTGGAAGCTTTGGAAAAAGGAATGGAAGAAATCGTCCATCTGATCAAAAATAAAAACGAACGCTAATCCCATGGCACTTAAAGACATATTCTCACCGTTAGGAGGTCTGGAAAAACTGAAAATCACCGCATTTTCTGATGACTTTTTCACTTCCTCCAGGCAAACGTATGTCGTCATGTACAATCCGACTTCTTATAGTCAGGAGGTTCAGAATAAATGGGTGCCAGAAGAGGGACTCGCAGATGGAGCCCAAAATCAATTTCGTTCCAACCAATCTGAATCCGTCACCTTCGAGTTTTTATTTGATGCGACAGCTGCCTCACCACCGGGAAAAGATTCTCCTGGAGATCTCAATCTGGATTATTTGGGTGATAGCAAGCCAAACACAGAATTGATCAGTAATGACAAAGTATCAGCGATCCAACTTATCCAAGAGGATAAACATGTGGATCGGGCCATTCAGCGATTCTTGGATATCACACAAAAAATCCAATCTGATACCCACAAACCCAATTTCCTACAAATCAATTGGGGGGCTTTTCAGTTTCGGGGAGTACTCGAAAGTGCTACGATTAATTACAAACTCTTCAATTCGGCAGGCCTTCCTATCCGGGCAACGATTTCAGCTAAATTCAAACAATCCATTTCCAGAGAAGAACAGGCAGCAGAAACGGCACGTAACTCCCCGGATCTCACCCATGTCCGAGTGGTAAAAGCAGGAGATACACTTCCTATCATGTGCCAGAGGGTCTATGGTAGCCAAAAATATTATTTGGAAATAGCACGAATCAATCAATTAAAAAATTTTCGAAAACTAGAAATAGGACAGGAGCTTTCCTTTCCTCCCATTCAAAAGAATTAATCTATGCCCATCATTCCCGTAAGCACTCGTACCAATCCAGATTTGGCTACTTATACCATCCTTTCGGAAGGTCAGGAGCTCCCTGCTTCTGTGGGAGTTGCCATGCTTGCTGTGACTTATGCTATCAACAAGGTTCCCGCTGCCAAATTGGTGCTCTTTGATGGAGATGTGGCGACGGGTGAATTCGAATTAAGCGACGGGGACTTATTTGTGCCAGGGAGAAAAATCGAAATCAAGGCAGGCTACAATAATGATGAGGAACAAATATTCGAAGGAATCATCATTAAACATGGTCTGGATATCAGCAAGGATTCTTCCAAGCTGGTTTTGGAGCTTCGAGATCCTGTCATTCGGATGACCGTGGGAAGGAAGAACAATTACTTTTTTGATTCTTCCGATTCAGAAATCATTGAAACTTTAATTGGCAGCTATCCTGACCTGAGTGCAAACGTGGAAAGCACCCAGCCAAATCATGCTGAAATGGTGCAGTATTATTGCTCAGATTGGGATTTTATGCTTACCAGAGCAGAATCCGCTGGGAAAATAGTCCGCGTAGCTGCAGGAGAGGTAGAAGTTTTCAAACCTGACACTGGCAGCGAACCGGTACTTGAACTGGAGTTTGGAATGAATGTGATCAGCTTTGAAGCTGAAATGGATGCACGAAGACAATACTCTTCCAGCAAGGCTGTGAGTTGGGATGCATCCCTCCAAGAACTGAAAGAAAAAGAATCTGCCAACCCCAATTTGGATATCCATGGGAACATCAGTCCGGATGACCTAGCAGCAGTCATTGGGCTCAGCGAAAACAAGCTACAGCATGGCGGACCCAAAAAAGACGAGGAACTTCAATCTTGGGCCGACACCAATCTTTTCCGAAGCAGACTATCCAAAATCCAAGGTAGACTGAAGACCTTGGGAAATAACAGTATCCGTCCGGGTGATTTGGTATCCCTACAAGGATTTGGAGATCGATTTAATGGAAAAGCCTTTGTCTCTTCGGTGTATCACGAGATTTCCCCAAATCAGAAATGGTTTACTCACTTAGGAATTGGTCTGGACCCAAAGCTCATTGCTTACACTTATGATGATATTCAGGACGCTCCAGCAGCAGGACTTTTACCCGCTATCAAAGGACTGCAGGTTGGAAAAGTGACGATGCTACAAGACGATCCGGATGGAGAATACAGAGTAAAAGTCGTCATCCCTATGATCAAAGCCGAGGAGGAAGGGATTTGGGCACGATTAGCCCAAATTGATGCCGGAGATGGCAGGGGCAGCTTTTTCTATCCAGAAATCGAAGATGAAGTAATCGTCGGGTTTATCAACGAAGACCCACGGGATGCAGTAGTCCTTGGCAAACTCTACAGCAGTGCCAAAGCAGCACCTCTGGAGCCGTCAGATGACAACCACGAAAAGGGAATCTTCACACGATCCGGAATGCGAATTCTCTTCAATGATGAGATAGTTTCACTCAAAATCGATACGCCAAACGGCAATCAAATCTTCATCAGTGAAGAAGATGGGAGCATTTTATTAGAGGATGAAAATAGCAACCGCTTTCAGATGAGCAGTGAAGGAATAGAGCTAGAAAGTAATAGCAATATACAGATCAAGGCATCTGGGGACATTATTATGGAAGGCACCAATATAGAATTGAAAGCCTCGGCAGGATTGAATGCTGAAGGTGGTGCTTCAGCAGCATTTACTTCCTCAGGGAATACAGAAATACGAGGATCAATTGTACAAATCAACTAAGCTATGCCAGCAGCAGCAAGAGTCACCGATCTTACAAATCACGGAGGAACCATCGTTGGGCCCGGACAAGCAACCGTACTTATCGGAGGTATGCCGGCTGCAGTAATGGGCGATATGCACGTCTGTGCCTTACCGCCCTCTGGACATCAGCCGACCTCTAGCCCATTTACCATTGGAAGTGCTACAGTAATGATCGGAGGCGTACCAGCCTTGCGAGTTGGAGACACCTGTGGATGTGGCGCATCAGCAGTCATTGGCGAACCCACTGTAATCATTGGATGATATGGAAGACAATAATTCATTTTTGGGAAGAGGCTGGGGATTCCCGGTATCCTTTGACAAAGGCTCAGCTGAAGTAGTCTTGGCTGAAAAGGAAGAGGACATTCGGCAAAGTCTCATCATCCTGCTGAATACCACAGTTGGGGAAAGAGTCATGCGACCGGATTATGGGGCCAACATGGAAGACCTGCTTTTCGAAGCGCTCAATGTCACCACGGCTAGCATCATCATCAACAGAATCAAACGGGCCATTTTATTTCATGAACCAAGAGTAAAAGCGGAGGAGATCGATATGCGTCCAAATTATGAGGAAGGCAAGGTGGAAGTGCTCATCAACTATCGAATCATTGCCACCAACAACCGAAAAAATCTAGTCTATCCATACCTAAGTATTGAAGCTACAGACACCGAACTATGAGTCAAGACAACTGCCATAGCCTAGTCGCTCCAGGAAGCGGAACCAACCGGGGAAACCGGCTGCTGGAAAGCCTCTTGCCTAGCTATGTGGCCGTAGATGCCAGGAAGTTGGATGAGCTCAAGGCTTTCGCAATTGGCATAGCCGAGCAACTCCGATTTGCTGAATCCAAGAAAGTTGGGGATAAGGAAATAGTGGAATTCAATGGAGACTGGAAGCCGTTTTTCGAAAAAAAGATCAGCGAAGACGAAAGAAACTCCCCTCACTTTGCGCTTTTCCTGGCATTTCTTCAAGCCTTCTCTCTCGCTCAAAAAGAGCTGAACAGCTTGAGCAAAAAGCATCTGGATTTTTTCTACCGAGATGTTTTGAAGCTTCGCGAAAAACCAGCCGAGGCAGATCAAGCCTATCTGATTCTTCAGCTAGCCAAGCATGTTCACGAATACCTTTTACCAAAAAACACGGGTTTCAAGGCTGGAAAGGATGATTTGGGGAAAGAGGTCACCTTCAAAAATCCAACTGACCAAGTTCTCAACAAAACAGAAGTAGCTGCTATTCAAGCCTTATATCAGGATGAAAATTCGAGATTTTATAAATCCAGCACCGCAAATTCATCGGACGGAAAAGGCGGAGAAATAGCCGATGCCGATGGAAGGTGGCAACCATTCGGACGACCCGATGCGCTTTTCCCGGACTCTGAAAGGGAAATGGCCATTTTGGGATTTGCTATTGCTTCACCTGCCTTCCACTTACAGGAAGGTCATCGAAAAATCAAGCTTTCCCTTTACATCAAGAAGACTGAAGGCCTTCTTGATAAACTCCTTTCACTTCATCTAGACGCCTCTTTTCGCTTCTGGTTGAGCGGTGAAGAAGAATGGATCGAGGCTAGCCCATACCTGCCAGAATCTGAGCTGGACGTAGAAAGTGCAGTCTTAGATTTTATCAATTCGGCTTCCAAATGGTCAGATATTGCCGGGATTGAACCTCAGATGGGAAGAGTATTCGACAACCCTGAATTTGGCAAACACCGTCCTTTCCAAGGCTATGATATTGGTGAAACTACAGCCAAAAACATCCTTGCCAGAAGAGCCGCATTGGGAGGCCGATTTGAGGAACTCAAACAACTGAAAGCTGTAAGAGGAATGGGCGAGGATAAGATTGAAGATCTCAAGTACAGCTTTAGAACCAAGGCTCATTGGATTCAGCAAGAGGAAGAGCAACTCCTATTGGTTTTGAATATCCATCTGAGCCCCGATGAGGCTGCAGTAGTCGCATATTCCGAAGAGGTGCTGTTGCAAAAATTCAAGACCAAGCAACCTGTCCTGAAAGTCGAATTGGCAGACACCATTCAAAGTTATCCTTATCGTGTCCTGAAAGAAGTCGAAGTGACGGCTATCGATATCCGAACTGAGGTCAAAGGAGTGGAAAACCTCATTCTTCAAAATGATCAATCCATTCTTCCTGTGGGCAAGAATATTTTCCCTTTTGGATTTCGGCCTCAAATCGGCTCTTCATTTTATATTGGCAGCAAAGAGGTTTTTGCTAAAAAGCTGGAGTCCTTAGAGCTTCATTTTGAATGGTTTGGTCTCCCATCAAAGTTTGGTGATCACTATACTGACTATACAAATAAAGACCGTAAAAACGAGAGCTTTTTAGTCCAAACTGCCCTGCTCGATGATAAGGCTTGGGTAGCAGGCCCTCAACCGAAGCTATTTAAACAAACCAATAACCAAACCCTTCAAACCAATCAGGCACTTTCATTTTCAAGTACTTTTCTAAACAAATTCCAGGCTGAGCCCGATATGCCCTCTTTTACGGAATGGACCCCAAATATTCGTAGGGGTTTCCTCCGATTAAGCTTGGCAGGAATAGATTTTGGACATAAAGAGTATCCAAGTGATTTGGCAAAAGCTATCATTGCCCTAAACAAGGGGACAGGTACTACCCTTCCGAACGAACCATATTCACCTGAGATCAAATCTGTTAAACTGGATTACACGGCCACAGATAGTTTTTCATTGGATCAGGATTCCGAATCTGATTTTTTTCATATTGATGCCTTTGGAGAAGCAAAGCTAGATTCCAATCCCAAAGGCTTGAAACTACTTCCCGATTATGAAGCCGAGGGGATACTTTTTATCGGTTTAAAAAATCATCTTCCAGCTCAGTCATTCCAATTATTGATTCATGTCTTGGACGGTAGCGGCAACCCAGAAAAGCCTGTGCCCACCGTCAATTGGAGCTACTTGAGTGACAATACCTGGATCCCTTTTGCCAAGTTGGATATCACTGTGGACGAAACCAAAGGGTTGATCCAAACCGGCATCATTGGCTTCACGCCTCCCAAAGCAGCGAATGCTTCCCATACGATCCATTCGGATGGACTTACCTGGATCCGAGCTTCAGTAGAAAACAAAAGTGACGCCATCCCACTGTTCACCCATATTTTAGCTCAGGCGATTCGGGTGACTTTTGAAGACCAAGAAAACGATCCGGACAGGCTGGCTGAAGCACTTCCTTCCGATTCTATCTCCAAGCTAGTATCCGGACAAAGTCAAATCAGTAAAATATCGCAGCCATTTGGATCTTTTGGTGGGAAAGTGCCTGAGCAACCTGAAAATTTTTATCAGCGAATCTCAGAAAGGCTAAGACATAAGCAACGCGCCATTACCCGCTGGGATTACGAGCATTTGGTACTGGAGCAGTTTCCTGAGATCTATCAGGTGAAGGTTCTCAATCACACCTTCTACGATGGAAATCTGGAGAAATACCGGGCATTGGCACCTCGCCATGTGACCCTTGTCATCATAGCCAATGTACTAAATCAAAACGCGATCGACCCACTGAGGCCGAAAGCAAGCGTCGCGCTAATCGCCTCGGTTCGGGAATTTCTTGAAAAAATCAATCCTCCCGGAGTATTTCTTCATGTGGCCAATCCCATCTATGAGGAGCTGCAGGTCAAGACCAAAATCAAATTTCGCCCTGGAATTGACGCTAGTTTTTTCACCAAAAAACTAGAAGATGAAATCAAAACCTTTTTGTCACCATGGGCCTATCAGCTGCCGGAAGGATTTGATTTTGCCGGGGAGATTCACAGTTCACAAATCCTCCACTTTATCGAAAAGCGGTCTTATGTGGACTTTTTGACCTGTTTCGAATTATATCAAATCATCAAAAACCCTATCGATGGCAGCATTATTTCCAAGAAGAGAGTGGAAGAAGCGAAAGGAAGCACCGGAATTTCAATCTTGGGATCAGCCGGTGTCATCGGCAAGTATGGGGATCATCTATTGGAAATATTAGAAGGCGAGGACTGCGAATGTCCTGATAATGAAATAAAAGCCGCTGTAACGATCGCCTCTTCTGAGGACTCAGACATGGACGAAGCCTACGAAACCTAAGCTATGCTCACACCGACAACCATATCGAAGGAAAAGTCTCAAAATCCAGTGATGGATTATGAACTCTTGCGAAAAGAGGCGATAGCATACATTCAGCGCCTATCTGGAAAAATCTGGACTGATTACAACGCCCATGACCCAGGGATGACCATTCTGGAGGTTCTTTGCTACGCAATCACCGATTTGGGGTACCGGAGCAATCTCCCTATTTCAGATTTACTCGCTGACGCTACCGGAAGTCTAAAGGATCAATTTTTTAAAGCTTCAGAGGTTCTTCCCTCCAAAGCGCTGACGATCAATGACTACCGAAAACTACTCATGGATGTCGAGGTGGTAGAAGATCTTGATGGGGAAAAACTTTATGCGGGAATAAAAAATGCCTGGATTGAAATCCGACCAACCAACGAGATTCCTGTTTTCCCAGATCGAAAAGAAAAAAAGCTCGCCTACCAGCCCTTCCCCAAATCAGAAAAAGCACTTCAAATGGGCATTCTATACGATGTCTTGCTGGAATTTGATGAAAACGAGCTCCTTGGAGATCTAAATGAGAATAAAATCTCGATGGAAATCGAAGTGGATGAGCATCCCGACCTAGCTGGAATGGTCATCGATATCCAGGTTGAATTCCCACGATGGGATGCTGATATCGATTGGAATGATCCCACTGAAATCAAAAAATCGATTATCGATATTATCGTCCAATTCCAGAATGTCCCAGATGGTTTTGAATTATCCTATCGCTCCACCCTTTCAAACATTATAAAAATTGAAGGAAGCGAACTTACCCCATCGGGGCCGATAGCCATTAATAGTCTCGGCGCCCTCAACACTCAAGTCAACAACTTTGTCTTCAAAAATGAAGAGGGGATCTTGAGCTTTTACCTTCTGAAAATCAAAAAGGTAAAAGAAATTCTAGCTGAAGCAAAAAAAACGATCTATGCCAACCGTAACCTTTGTGAAGATTTTGTCAATTTCCACGCCCTTCGCGTGGAGGAAATTCTTGTTTGTGCGGATATCGAGCTGCATGCAGAAGCCGATGTGGAAGCTACCGAGGCAGCTATTTTTACCCAAATCTCCAAATTTCTTTCCCCTCAGGTTAATTTCTATGAGTTGGATGAGATGCTGCACCGCTGTAAATCAGGAAATCTCGAAATCCGGCGATTTGAGCAAAATCCAGCGAAGATATGGCTTGAAATTCCCGAAGAAGAGTATCCGAAAATTGGCTCGCTGATTAGTATCGTTGGATCGGGAAATAATGTGGGCAGCTATTCGGTCACCTCAATTATTCCTGACAAGAAATCTCCAAATCTAGCTGAAATACAGGTTAGCCCCGCTTTTCCAAGCCCTATTTTGCAAGATGAGGATCGAGTCTTCATCGGAGACTGGTCTGCTGAGCAGTGTACCCCAACCGAAAAGATTTTTGAAGGCCCACTTCTCAAACATGGGTTCATTGATGAAGAAGAGCTGGAAAAAGCCAGTAGAAAATCTAAAATCCATGTATCCGATCTGATCCACCTCATCATGGAGATCCCGGGAGTGAAGGCCGTAAAAAGCATTCAAATCGCCAACAAACCTCAGGATAATGAAAGCGGAATCATCCCAAGTAAAAGCGTCAGGTGGTGTCTGGAGCTGGCTGTACACAAAAACTATGTACCCCGCCTGAATATCCCTGAAAGTAAATTGGTGTATTACAAAGAAGAACTTCCTTATGTGGCCAATAGGGAAGAGGTGGAGGATATCCTTGCCTCACAAAAAGAAATTGAGCGAACTCAGAAAAATAGCAACCCCCAACTGGATTTTGAATCACCGAGCGGAACTTTCATGAAGCCGGGAGACTATTTCTCTATCCAAAATGACTTCCCTCAAGTGTATGGAATAGGCGAAGATGGAATGCTTCCAACTGCGCCCGGAAGACCGAGAAAACATGAAGTGAAGCAGCTGAAGGCCTATTTGATGGTTTTTGAGCAGTTTCTGGTCAATTACCTGCAGCAATTATCCCATATCAAGGACCTCTTTTCTATGTCGGCAGAGCGGGATTCTTTTGGCAATCCGCTTATTGACCGGACCTATTTCACCAAAAGCTTAGAGAACCTAGTTCCCGACTCAGCCGATCTATGGAAGGATCTGGTCGGATTGGAAGACCTGGTGAAAAACCTCGCAGAATCAGAGGAAACTTACTTGACGCGGCGGAATGAATTCCTGAATCACCTTTTGGGAAGATTTGCAGAGCAGGTGGTGGACTATGCAAGCCTGAGTGTGCGAATCGGAACTTTTGAAGCCAAGCATCAGCTGATCGAGGAAAAGCTCCGCCTTCTCAATCACTATCCACAAATTTCATCGAGAAGAGGTCAGGGCTATGATTACTCGCGACATGATTCATTTTTCCATATTGAAAATCAATCAGGATTGGAGGATAGAATCGGGGCTCTCTATGGATTCAAGAAAAAAGATTGGTCTTGGTTGCGATTTAGCCCATCCTTTGAAATCCGTGAAGACTTGACTGGCTGGACTGTTTGGGTAAAAGACGAATTGGATCAAGAAATATTCACCCTGGCCAAGCTATTTGAATCCTATGAGGCTGCTGCTTTGGCACTGGAAAAGGCCATTAGCCTAGGCTCAAATTCTGAAAATTTCAGCATCACTGGATCAAGCGGAAATTATCTGGTTGAGCTTTTTTATGAGGAAGAGCCTATTGGGGAAAGCATCAAAAAAGATTTTCCCAATGCGGACAGCGACGGAGAAGCAGCGATTTTTATCGAAAAAATTAATGCGATTTTCAGGGAAGAATTCCTCTTCAACGCACGTGCTAACCGAAAAAGTCTAAGCCTAAATCTCGAAAACTGGTTTGATTACAACATTCAGGTGAGCCTTGCCCCCGCACCTCCACGCTATGAAATCGAATTCGAATTTTTTGACGCTCCATTTGGGCAGGGAAATCAAATCCTCACTGGAAAAATCACCGAAGAAGTCCCCGGTGCCACTACTGAGGAGGAACTGGAAGATTTAGCTGAGGAAAGAATCAAAACTCATATTTGGCAATTGGTCGCTTCTGCTTCTCGGCCCTCGGGCTATCAACTAGACCCTGACGATGCTTCTCCCTATCACTTTTACTTGGTAGACCCTGTATTTGGAAATACCCTAGCCAAGTCCAGCGAAGCCGATTTCAATGCTTCCCTCGCTTCCGATTTGCTAGCTGGGGTATTTGGTTCTGCTTTTCTCCAGCAAAAGGGCTTCCCTGAAATTGAACTAAATCTTGAACAAGCTGTAGCCCAAGGCAGCCAACTTCTTTTGAAGTTTGATCAGGTTCCTCAGAAAAAGGATTTGGTCGAATTCAGAAAAGGCTTTCCCATTCTTAATGTTGATTCGGACTTACACGAAATCACCATTGGAGGCGACCAACATACCCTTTGGAGCCAAGGAGATCAGGTCAAAATTACTTTCTCACTAAAGGGAGAATTGACCTCGGTATCTTATGAAATACTTGAAAGTCGAGTATCAGGAGGTGATACCACTTTAGTAACAAAAAAATCTCCAAGACCTGACTTGGAGGGAGGGGAAGTCATCATCAGTAAAACCTTTGAAGTGCTAAGGGTACTTGGCAACAAGGTACAAGTGCATGGTGGAGAGGAAGTAAAAGCCATCGATGCTATGCAGCAATTCTTCCAAATGGAGTTTTTCGATCTGGAAGGGAGTCATCTATTCGAGCACATACTTTTGAGACCCAAATACAAGGGCTCCTATACTTATCCCGATGAAATAGGAAACCCGGTGAGCTCAACCATTGAAGACCGCCTGATAGACCCTCACTTCCAAGAGGAGTGTGACTGTACCCTAGATGATCCATACACCTGCATGGGTCACCTGATCCTGCCATTTTGGGCAGGCCGATTTACCAATCGGGATTTCAGAAAATTCCTCGAAAAAAAGATCAAACTAGAGACCCCGGCACATGTCTTTCTGACTCTGTGCTGGATCAGTCCTGCGCATATGGAGGAGCTCGAGCTTGCCTGGAAACTTTGGCATCTCGAAGCTCAGAAGTCCGTACCCCATCCGCTTCACCTTTCCCAAGCCCTCCGGAGCTTGATCGAAGCGCTAGAAAAAGTCCGCAACGTCTATCCCGCCGGTACCTTACATGACTGCGACGAGGATGACAACCTGGACAATTCCATCATTCTCAATTTCTCCTCCCTGGGAGAATTCTAATCCGAATACTATGAGCCAGCTTATTTCCAATTATCCGATTTTTGAAGGAAGCCAAGTCCTCACCAGTGCCCAGCTCAATCAGCTCAGCGCCTATCTTGATCAGCAAAATCGACTGACCCGTTCCAAGCTTATTGGAATCGGTATTGTCTGCGGCCTCAAGATCAAGCCACTTTCCGGAGGGCTCCTGATTAGCAAAGGATTAGGAATCACTTCGGAAGGCTTTTTGATTCAAATCGGAAGAGATTTCGAAGGGGAGTTCTACCGACCCTACACACTTCCAGAAGGAGTCACTTACAAGCCTTTCGGCCAGGAAGAACAGGATGTAGAGCTTCATGAAATTCTCAGCGAGGAGCCTGACGATGATGAAACAGTCAAGAAATTAACCAATCCCTCCAATTTTTTAAACGACAAGTTTGTCCTACTATTCTTAGAAATCTTCGATCAAGACCTCAAGTCCTGCCTGGGGAACTCCTGTGACGATCGAGGTCAAAACCGATTGCTAACGCTGCGTAGGCTGTTGATTTCCAAAGAAGATCTTGACCGGATATTCCCCGAACGTACTGGGAATGTATCTGGAGACTTTGGGCAAGCACTTGATCTGGCAGACTTTTACCTGAAGCGACCTCTATTTTCTTCGGATGGCGCTGAGTCCAGCGAATGGGAAGCTTTTGTCAAAAACTATCAGAAACCTATTGAGGAGCTTCTTTCCAATAACTTCTGGGAAAATATCGCCAAGGGTTTTGGGGTTTTCTCGCCCATTTTGGAGAAGACTTTCGCATTCAAAAATCCCTTTGATTCAGACAGTCTTCGGGAAAAAATCAAAAATATCGAAGAGCTCATTTCCGCAGACGCTCAAGAAGTCTTAGGCATCCAATACCTGTATGATTTCTTTAAAGAGTTGGTTCTTGCCTGGACGGAGTTTTTAGAAACTGGTCGAAATTTATGGTACAGCTGCCCCACAGACCCTTCCCTTTTCCCTCTCCATTTGATGCTAGGAAGAGCCAGGGCTCAGGCGGAGACTGCCGCAGAATTTTACCAATTCCGACACGGTTTTGTGCAGCCGCCCATTTACAATGATCAGCGGGAGGAAAAAGAGCGACTTGCCCAACAATACCGCCGATTGATCTTGATGATCGAGACATTGGAACTGTCCATCATTCAGGAGGGGGGAAAGGAATACCCGGTGAAGATCACTCCTTCCAAGGAAAAATATGGGGTCTTGGGAGAGCGGAGCATTCCCTACTACTATAATATCAAAAACAAAGGCAACACGGGTTCTTGGTATTCCTTAGAAAAATCCTGGCCCGATCCACAGCGGAAAAACACCTGGTCTCCACAGCGGCAAGGCGTACTTTCCTATGACAATCAGCCTGATTCTCCTTCGGAAAAAGATGGATTTCTTGAAAGCCCTCTCAACTATGATTTGGACCGCTTTCCATTTTTCAGAGTAGAAGGTCACCTGAATCAAAGTCTAGGAGAAGCTCAAAAAAGCATTGAAAAGTTGATCAAACTATTCAACCTTCCCATTCATGTACATGCGCTGCACTTGGATGAAGGTGAGGAAGAAATGCGTGATCGCTGTGGCTGGCATGATCTACAGGAGGAATATGCCCATCAGCGATTACTTCTGATCGGTACGGCGAGGGATATCCGGGCACAGTTAAATACTGGGAAGGAGTTTCGGGAGAAATACAATACCATACCCATCAAAGAACTTGATGAGACGATTGCAGAAAAAGCTGATTTTATAATTTTTGATCGGATTGCTGAATCACTGCCCGAATGCCTGAGTGATCTTGACTGGGAAAAATTCCAAGAGGCCTATAGAGAACTACTTCAAATGCTTTTTGAGTATGTCTTTTTCAGATTGAAAATTTCTCCAAAAACAAACGAGAGAACAAGAAATCAGATAGCTCAGAACTTTTACCAAACACTCCTGATGAGTATCAATCCGCTACTCAATAGGTTGGTGGATCTCTTCTTTTTCCAAAAAATCCAAAGACTGTACCTCTCCTACCTCCATCGGGCAAAGTCAAGTCAAAACAGCCGGCTATTTTCGGCTTTTTTGAAGACCGAGCCTGGCATAAACCACGAGGCGGGAAGCTACCGCGGCGGAACTTTCATTCTGCTCTATCATCAGAAATCAGAGCAAATTGTCGGGGACTTTTCCATCCCTCATCCGATTTGTCATTGTGAGCCATGCGCTGACTCTTGCCAGGAGATTGACTGGGGACTTTTACCGCCGTTTGCCCGACCTGATTTCGCATTTACAAGGCCCAATACCCCCGTGACGATTGATGTGCTTCGAAATGATTTGATTGCCGTTAATCGGAATTACACGGTCAGTCCTACGAAAGACGAAAGCTCCGAAGGCGGCAAAATCACAAATGGAAACGAGCCAAACTCACTAACCTATATTCCAAAAAAAGATTTTGTAGGCAGGGACAGTTTTGAATATACCCTGAAAGATGAGGATACCGGAAAGGCAGATATTGGAACAGTATCCATCCTTGTCCAAGGTGAAGTGGAGGGCTGCTACTCCCGAGCTATTTTGGAATGCTGGTCGGGTGGAAAAATTGCCTTAATCAGGGAAATATTAGTTTCTAGGCAGGTCAACATCCCCGATATAGCTACCAATGCAGAAATCTATGATCTTTTACTGGAAAGCCTTCGAAAAACCAAAGGCTTCACATCCGAGGAATTGGCCAACAGGAAGATATTCGGCACAGCTTCTAAGCGAAAATTACTCTCCTGTTTGAATATTTCGTTCACGGATGATTCTGATCTCGATGCATTAATCCTTAACTATCAATACTCTAACTGCGGTCAGCAAGAGGAAAAATGTGAAAGTACCTTTGTGTCCGGAACTGTCTTAGAAGAAACCGGTAAACCGATCCAAGGCGCTACCATCTTTTTGAAGGGCGGGGATAGCCAAACTGGGGTCAATGATGTAGGATTTTATGAAATGGAATTTCCTTCCCCAGGCCAAACTCTTGTGGTCACCGCTAAAGGTTACCTACCTCAAGAGCGTAAAATTTGCAATGAGACTACAGCAAATTTCCAACTTGTCCGAGAAACACAACAAGATGAAATTGAAGCCTTTCGCGTGAATCCAGATTGGCTATCAAAGGGAGAAGTCGTCAAAGTACTGGATGCCCAAGAGATTAGCTATGGGGCTTCAGACTCCATGGAAGAGCTTTTGAAAGCATTCCGAAAACAAAATCCTGAAGGCAAGGTGAGAGTCGAAGAACTCAATCTGCTCACCAAGGATACCTTGACAAAAATGCTCAATTCGGAAGGCCAAACCGTATCCAGTTCGGAAACAAAATCCCAATTGATCAACAAATTCAAGCGCTTCTAATGGCTAGGCATATGATCCATACACAGCGACTGGAGCTAAATTATGCTAAGGAAGAGCTTGCCCGAGCGGATCAAAATCGCTGGGGGGAAATCTACGAAAAAGAACTCCTGCCTGTCATGGAAGAAATTTTCGACAGGTATGAGCAAAATGGAATTCACCTCCGGCTAGATCGTCTGGATCTAAACCTGGGTAGCATCCCGCCAAACCTGGATCTTGACATTTTAAAGTCACGGCTTAAAAATCAATTGGAGGATCAATTAGCTGTTTCGTTGGATAAAAAACTAAAAGGCAAAGACTTTGAAAAAAGGAGTCAGGATTCCAATGATACAAGCTTTCCAAGTGATGAAGAAAGTCATTCCACCTGGGAATTATTTATTCATCTTCTCCGGTATGGAAGCAGGCCTTGGTGGTCCTCCACTTCAAAGAAGCCTTCTTTAAAAACGGTCTTACAAGCATTGATTGAAGCTGAAAGTCCAAAACTGATTGAAGCTCTCAAGCAGAAAAATTTTACCTCTCAGGAGTGGATTAGGCTCATTCAGGTTCTTGACTTTCAAAAAACATACGACTTACTCTCCCTTCATAACCCTCACTTTTCCGTTAATGCCCGAAGACTTTACTCAGCTTGCAGGAAACTTCTGGTGAACAATTGGCTTACAAAGGATCAATTGGAAGAGCTCCTGATCGAATTTTTTATGATGGACCTAAACCCCTTTTCGGAGAAATCAGAAGAAGAAATCAGGAAATTTTCTGCTGCCATATTTAAGCCCGATTTAGAAACAAACAGTGATTTCTTTATCCACTTGATGGCCTGGCTCCTTTCTAAAAAAACTCCTGAAATGACCGCTCCAAAAATCAGGGAAGTAGGAAAAGAATTACTTACCAAAAGTCGGACCTATGGTTTTTATAGAAGTTGGTCTTCCACTGGAGAAAGGAGAGAAAGTCTATTGAAAAAATTTACTGAGGCTTACCTCCAATATTCAAAGCAAAAAGTTAAGGAAAAACCAAAAAGGCTAGATACTCCAAAGCCTCAATCGGATGAAGTTTTCACCATTTCCAATGCCGGATTGGTCATTCTTGGGCCTTTTCTAAAGCACTTTTTCTCAAATCTTGGATACTTGGAAGACAAAAATTTTAAGGATCAATCAAGTCAGGAAAGAGCAGCACTCTTGCTCCAAAATCTTGTAGACCCTAATGCTGAATATGCAGAGGAAGACCTTCTTTTGAATAAAATTCTCTGTGGAATTCCCATTCACCGGTCTATCCCGGTTAAGGCAAGCTTTTCTGAGTCTGAGAAAGAAGAGTCTGCATCCTTGCTCGAATCGGTGGCCCATCATTGGGAAGCTTTGAAAACTACCTCCGGATCTTCTATGGCGAAGGGATTTTTCCCCCGTGAGGGATCCATTCGAACGATAGATGCCGGATACAAGCTTCAAGTCAATCGACTATCCATCGACATTTTGATAGATCGTCTTCCTTGGGCGATTTCAATTATCAAACTGCCCTGGATGGATCAAACGTTAATCACAGAATGGTAAACTTACACAACGATAACGCCCATTGCATTCAATTGGAGCTCGAATGGCTCCAGCAAATCCTCAAGGCCCGATCTATCCAAAATGCCAAACCAGGTACCGGTCCGAGTGACCTTTTAGAAATTCCAGCCCCCGATCTGGAAGGAATTGATGCGCCTTTTGTTGAGTTGGTCAAAAAATATGACTTAGGTCCCGAGCATCGGTTCCTTTTGATCATGGCAGCAGTTCCGCATATCCGTCCCCAACTTTTGGATATGTTTATGAGTCGAAATGAACAGACTCAGCAAATCTACACGGAGTTTGGAGTGAAAAAGGGAAAGCGAGCAAGTGGCATTTTGCCTACCGGCGAAACCGTGATGTTTATCCTAGCGGGCGGAGACCTTGCAAAGCGATTTAAGTATCAGTCACTTTTTGAGGAGGAAAGCATACTCTTTCGCGAGAAAATACTTTCAATGGGAGAGGTAGACCCTGAAGAGTCATTTCTGTCCGGCACACTCTTGATCCAGCCAGAAGTCCTGGATATCATGACAACAGGCAGAAAGCGAAATCCCAGATTTGGAAATGATTTTCCAGCCCACCCGCTTCGCACCAATCTGGACTGGGAGGATCTCATCCTACCACATGACACAATGCAGCAATTGAGGGAGTTGGAGTCCTGGCTGAGAAACAAAGATTTTCTGATGGAAAACTGGGGAATGAAATGCATTCTCAAGCCCGGATACAAAGCCCTTTTTTACGGGCCTCCTGGAACAGGAAAAACTTTAACAGCAGCACTTCTGGGTAAAAAAATGGACCTGGATGTATACCGAATTGACCTTTCGAGGATGATATCCAAATACATCGGCGAGACCGAGAAAAATCTCTCAAAAGTCTTCGATAAAGCTGAGCATCAAGGCTGGATTCTATTCTTTGATGAGGCTGACGCCCTTTTCGGTAAGCGTACCGCTGTCAATGATGCACATGACCGCTATGCCAATCAGGAAGTATCCTACCTTTTGCAACGCATCGAAGAATATGATGGCTTGGTCATTTTGGCCACCAACCTAAAAAGCAACTTGGATGATGCCTTTATGCGAAGATTTCAGGCTACCATCTTTTTCCCTGTACCCAATCCCGAGGAGCGCTATCAACTCTGGAAAAATGGATTTCCCATCCAGGCAAAACTCGAAGAAAAAATTGACCTGAAAGAGCTCGCAAGCAGCTATGAACTCAGCGGAGGAGCAATCATCAATGTGGTGCAGCATAGCCTGCTGATGGCCTTGGACCGTCCTGAGCGAATGGTACATCGGGAGGATATACGAGAAGGCATCAGGCGAGAATTTCAGAAAGTAGGACGTACTATTTAATCCCAAATACCATGAAGCGAAAAGTACGAAGAAAACCTGAACCCGAAGAGGAGATAGAAGAACAAGCTCCTGTTCTTGAAAAAGAAAAGGAAGCTGAAAAAATGAGTCCTGTAGAGCAGGAAAGAATTCAGATGACAGCCGAAGAGGCTGAAAGCCCCATGAATCCACTGAAAAGCTAATCATGGCAGCACAGGCAGAACGAATCCCTAGAGTATCTACTCCCTCCGCCGATAGCTCGGCATAAGGGAATCGTACAGCCTGCCCTGAAAGTAGGAAAGCCGGGAGACAAGTTTGAGCAGGAAGCCGAATCGGTGGCAAATCAAGTGATGATGATGCCTTCGAATTCTCAACCTGCTATGATGAGCCCACTCAGCGACGGGGTACAAATGCAGGTAGAGGAAGAAGAGGAGGAGCTCCAAATGATGCCTGTTTCCTCCACCATTTCAATGGTCAGCAGACAAGAGGAAGAGGAGGAGGTGCAGCTTTCTAGTGGGGAAGAAGAGGAGCAAATTCAACTTTTTGGAGAAGGAGGTGCTCCTGTCTCAAGCGAGGTTTCCTCTCAAATCACCCAAAGCAAAGGATCTGGACAAAACCTCCCAAGTCCTATTCAATCAGAAATGGGACAAAAAATTGGAGCCGATTTTTCTACTGTTAAAATCCACACCGGACCAGATGCAGCCCAAATGAGCTCCCAATTAGGAGCCAAAGCCTTCACTCACGGAAATGACATCTATTTCAACGAAGGCAATTTCCAGCCAAACACTTCCGAAGGGAAACACTTACTCGCACATGAACTCACCCATACCGTGCAGCAAGGGGCAGCAGTAAGGCGCTCGCCAGAAATGAGTGTTTCTGAAGCCGAACCACAGGTTCAGCGGCTTCCATGGGCAGTTCGGGAAGGACTCTCAAGGTTTGCCAGCTATATTCCCGGTTACTCTCTGTTGACAGTAATCATTGGCTATGATCCATTGGCTGGAAGGGCTGTCGCCCGTAATGCCACCAACTTACTAGGCGGCCTATTAGGGCTGATTCCCGTTTTTGGCACCTTACTTTTCACCAAACTCTCTGAACTGGGAATCATCGATTCAGCATTTGCTTGGGTACAGAGCGAAATGGCCGCTTTAGACCTCAGCTCCAATCGACTAGAAAGAACTCTGGAAAGCGCCTGGGACCAAGTCTCCATCCGAAATAGCTGGGATGAGAATATGGCAGTGCTTGACCGGACTTTTGGACAATTATACCGCGATATCGTATCCTTTGCCGGGAGAGTAAAAGACAAACTATTTGAGCTGATTAAGGAAGCCTTGATGACCGGCTTGAAGGCCTTGGCAGAATCCACCCCGGGGTATCCACTTTTGACAAAACTACTCGGAAGAGATCCGCTCACCGGCGAGGAGGCCATCAGTACCACAGCAGAAAAAATCGAAGCATTCCTTATCCTGATTGGGAAGGAGCAGGAGCTCGAAAGAATGCGTGCAGAAGGGACTATTCAGGAGACTGCAGACTGGATAGATGCAGAATTAGCCGCATTGAATTTCAGCTTTGAGGAGGTTCGCTTACTTTTTGAAACTGCCTGGAATGCCTTCTCTACCGATGACCTTCGGGATCCACTAGGTGCTTTTCAGCGAACCGTTGGGATTTTTACACCCTTCCTCACTCGGGTATTCACCTTTGCTGCAAATGTCGCGATAAAAGTGCTCGAATTCATCAAAAATGCCCTTCTTTCACAGCTTTCTGCCTATGCCAGAGAGCAACAAGGCTTTCACTTGATCACAGTCATTCTAGGCAAAGATCCATTTACTCAAGAAGAAGTCCCCAGGACAACTGAGAATGTCATTCGAGGATTTATGGGATTGATGCCGGGAGGTGAGGAGCAGTTTCAACAAATGAAAGAAACTGGGGCGATCGAACAGACCGTAGCTAAAATTGAAGCTGCCGTAGCCACACTGAATTTCACCTGGGAGTATATCACTGGCCTATTTATGACGCTTTGGAACAGCTTTACTATCCAAGATGTCTTTGCGCCGATCCAGGCTTTTATGCGCATCGTACAAACGCTGGCAAGTCCTATCCAACGCCTCTTTGCCTTTGTGGTGACCATCGTGAAGATTCTGGTGGAGGTATTGCTGGTGGTGATGAACTTCCCGATTGACACGGTACAGCAGATTATCGCCAATGCCATGTCGGCTTTCGAAGATATCAAACGGGATCCAATAGGATTTCTGAAAAATCTACTTCGTGCGGTCAAACAGGGCTTTGTACAGTTTTTTGAAAATATTGTCACCCACTTGCTAGGTGGACTGAGAGACTGGTTGTTTGGAGAACTAGCCTCAGCAGGCATCACTCCACCGGCTGATTTGAGTTTCCAGTCCATTCTAGGCTTTGTCCTAGAAGTCCTCGGGCTTACCATGGAAAATATCTGGCAACGGCTCGCCTTGAAAATCGGAGAAGAACGGGTAGCTCAAATCCGAGGAGCGATCGACACCTTGACAGGAATCTGGACCTTCATCAAAGATGTATGGGAAAGAGGGCCGGTCGCCATTTGGGAATATATCCAAGAAAAAATCAGTGATCTCTGGAGTATTGTTTTAAGTCAAATCCAAAACTGGATCATGACTCGCATTATTGAGCAAGTGACAGTGAAGTTGCTGGGTATGCTTGACCCGACTGGGATTATGGCCGTGGTGAATAGCTTCATCGCATTCTATCGTGCGGTACAGTCCTTCATTGAGAAGCTACGCGAAATGCTGGAGATTGTCAACAGTTTCGTGGCTGGTGTAGCCAATATTGCGAGGGGTAGCGTCGCTGATGCTGCGAATTCTCTCGAAAATGCGCTGGCAAGAGCCATACCTGTTGCCATCGGATTTTTGGCCAATCAAGTTGGGTTGAGGGGACTTGGCACCCGAATCGCAGAGATGATAGCAGGTCTGAGAGAAAAGATCAATGGAGCTATTGACTGGCTAATTGACAAGGCTCTTAGCGTGGGTGGCGCAATCTTGCAAGCAGGAAGGAATGCGGTATCTGCTGTTACGAATTGGTGGAATGCAAGAGTATCATTCCAAGCTGCGGATGGTCATCAACACGCTTTGTTTTTAGAGGGAGAAGCGGAAAATGCCTCTTTAATGATCGCGAGTAATCCGCAGCAATTTGAAACCTTCATTCAAAATCTAGATACTCGGAACAATCCGCAAAAGGCAACTGCTAAACAAAATGCATTGGCAAAAGCAATTGAAATCGATACGGAGAAAAGAAGAAGAATTGATAGAAATCTATCTGATGAACAACAAGCTGAGGCTGAAAACGCAAAGAAAACTACCATTGAAAGGTTATTAGGAGAGCTTCGAGACATTGTTCAGGTATTTTTTGGTACTGAAACTCCTGATGGTCCGCCAGAAAGAATACTTCCTGGTACAGATTCGGCAGGATACGGAATCTCCATGCACATTAAGAAGTTGCATTTGTCCAACAAACCCTCTGATGGGTCTACTCCAACTCAAGCTGCTCATACTGAATATGATAAATTAAATGCAAGAAGAACTTCAAGCGGGGCTTCTTATTACATAAGAGGACATTTACTAAACCATAACATTGGAGGACCAGGCTCTTGGGAAAATATGGTTCCATTATCAAGAACTGGTAATAGCAGCCATGAATCTACGGTAGAAAATCAGGTGAAAGCTGCTTTTGATGCTGGTGCTGTAATTGAATATAAGGTAGTTCCCAGTTCTCAAAAATATAGCTCAGGAAAATCCAGCTTGATTTCGGCTATTGACTCTAGCAATGATGACAGTCCAACTAAGACGACCAAAAAACAAATAATAGAAGCAGAGTCGAATGTTCCAAAGTCTCTGGACACGGAGGCTTATACCATGAAAAAAACCAGAAATAACAATTTTGAGAGGGATCGGAAAATTGTAAAAAAGAAAGTAGATAATCCCGTAGAAAGAAGTCTTACAAGTTATTTTCTATCCAATGGGGGAATACAAACAAAAGTTTATTTGAATGAAGAAACCGACATTTCGAAAATTGTGGATGCAACCGGACTTACCTCAGCCCAAGTGAATAAAATGATCCAAAGCCGTTCTTCACGTAGTCAGAGATTTGGCCAATACGCAACTTTCTTAAGAGCTGCAGAATATCCTGAAACAGAGATTGAGTCTAAAGCAAGTGAACTAGCCTCAAACGGCAGAGTCAGTCTTGGAAGTTCGGGGAGTTAATTCCTCAAATAAAACTAACTATTCACCTCAAAGCTCACATCCAATACTTCCTCCACGCTAACAATTCTATTAAAATCTGGGTGAATCGGATTGATCAACAAATTAAATTCCTGCTGGTAGTTTGCCAAAGGAATCCGACAAGAGGGGACTTTCAACACGGGAGACAAAAACTGCTTGCACCAAGTACTGCCAAACTCCTGCGTACTTCTAGGATAGGGACGATTTCGCCAATCTCTAGGTAGCTCAGCTATTTCCAACTCCGGTATTTCTATAGCTATTTCCAACACAATCAATTGCCATGCGCTTTGAGTGACTATCGGGCCTTTGATACTTAGCAGTTCAAGAAAATTAAGCGAACTGATACTGCAAGCATAAATCATCGGAACACCGAAGTCATTCCATCGCCCGGGACCAATGCCATACCCCAAAGGAGATCTACCCGGTAACGCCTCAATCAGTCGAAAACCGCGCATCAAACTACTGAAAAGCTCCCCAAGACATCCCCTCTAATGCACCATCGATCTGATCCACTCCATACGGAGTCTTGAGCAAATCTATGGGTCTCCGATCACCTAGAGAGACATTGGTGGTACTCAGCCATTCTGAAAATAGCGGCTCTGAGCCAAAAATCCGAACTCCCTTGGCCACCACTTGATCCATTTCTAGGATATTCTTGGTAATTGCTTTGGTCAATTGTCGATTTTCTTTGCGCCATCGAAATAGCGTACTCGGGTCCACTTCCATTACTTCTGAAATATCCTGCTGCGTGAACCCCAAAAAATCAAAAAAATCCTTGGTGTCCTCATACTTGAATGCTGTCTCATAAATAGCCGCCGGCTCACTCACAGAGTCTATCATTCTTTGGAAAAAGTAATGGCGACTTTTCCCTGTAGAAAGAGCCTGCTGACTTCCATCCGGAAAACGAATATTCCATAGCTGATCCATATCTTAATTCTTTTACCTAAAGATAAGGAATTTTATTTTATTTGCAACAATCAATTATTGCAAATGCAATCAATCCAATAAGCCTTTAATCTCTTCCGACTGCAAATGCGCGTTGAGCCAACCTGCCTCTAAGTATGCTCCGTATTTCTTGTAGAAGTTAATGGCGGGTTCGTTCCAGTCTAGTACCTGCCACATCATGCCGGTGCATTCATCTTCAAGAGACTGAGCCATGACTCGGTCAAAGAGTAATTTTCCAGCGCCATTGCCACGTTCAGATTCTGTCACCACAATATCTTCCAAATACATGCGCTTTCCTTTCCAGGTACTGTATCGATAGTAATAGATCGCTATCCCAATGATCTCCGCGGTTTCAATTTTTTCACAGACAAAGAGTCCGAAAACAGGATTGGGCCCAAAACCATCTTTCTCCATCATTTCCACTGTATTGGTCACTTGCTCAGGTGCCTTTTCATAGATGGCTAGTTCTTTGATCAATTCAAGAACTCGGGGTAGGTCTTCGATTTTTCCTTTTCGTACGGTATACATGGGATAAATGATTTAATTTTCAAGAATGAAAGCCTAAATTAGTCAAAAGCTCCAAAATATGTTCCTAGCCATCGATGCAGGCAATTCCAATGTCGTATTCGCATTATTTGATCCCAAAACCGAAAAGTGGACCAATCAATTTCGTCTAGAAACCAAAACCGAACTCCTCATTTCTCAGCTCACCAAGAAGGTGCCCCTCTATTTTTTGGAGCATGCCATTTCCCCATCTGACATTAGCGAAATAGGTTTTAGTACCGTAGTGCCTGAAGTACAAAGACCCATTCAGGAATTTTGCGAAAAGTTTTTTGGCAAAGCCGCCTACCAAATCGGCCCCAAAAGCTATAAACCACTTCCCATCAGCACGATTCGTCCCAAAGAAATAGGGACTGACTTGATGTGTAATGTAATGGCTGCTTGGCAAAAGTATCAGCAAGCCCTGATCATCGTGGACTTTGGAACGGCGCTCACCTTCACCGTCGTAGATGATGGGGGAAAGGTTTTGGGGGTAAATATTGTTCCTGGTCTCCAAACAGCCATCCGATCCCTATTTACAAGCACATCCAAACTACCCGAGGTGCCACTGAAAGTGCCCAAATCAGCAATTGGAAAAGATACGATCCATGCGATTCAGGCAGGGATTCTTTACGGATACACAGGTTTGGTTCGGGGAATGCTAGAAACCATTCGGTCTGAAAAAGAGCTTCATTTTAAAGTCATCGCTACCGGAGGACTTTCAGCCATTTTGACCACCTTGGAAAAGGACTTTGAAGAGATCGATCGCTATCTGACCTTAAATGGGATTCGATGGATTACCCAGGCAAACCAAAACCCCAATCAATCCTGAAAACCCAAAATTAAATTGGGATCAGGACAGTTGGCTGAATAGTGCGCAACTTCCCGCTGTGAGCAGACACCCGGATAGTCTCCGAATTTACCTTCCATGTCCCACATCAACTGAAAATGTAGATGGGGTGGCCAATCGCCATTTTCAGGAAAGGGGCCCACATGCGCGACGACCTCTCCCTTTCCAACGATTGCACCAACTTTCCAGCTCTTCAAATCACTGAGGGAAAGGTGACCGTATAAAGAATAGAAAACCTGATCCTGAATGAAGTGCTCCAAAATCAAAGTAGGACCATAATCACCAAAACCGGAATTGTTCTGAAAACTGTGGATTTTTCCTTCCAAGGGAGAATAAACAGGAGCTCCTGCCTCACACCAAACATCGACACCAAGATGAATATTGCGAAAATCAGCGGCATCCGTAGCAAATACACTGGATCGACGGTAAATGGCTCGATTTTCCAAATATCCCCCAATACCATAGTGCTTGCCCGATTGCGCGAGCTGTGAAAAAACAAAATGATCAAAAGCCTCCGTATTGCTAAGGTCTACCTCTTCCAAGGCTTGATTTTTGGCACTGAAGTCCAGCCTCAGCGTATTCTCCCAGTTTAAAGCCTCTCCCATTACAGGAAAGCAATCCAATTCATTCCAATTCATGTCCGAAGAAAAGACTTTTCTTTCAGGTAGAAAAATGAAAAAATAACAGTTTGTGAAGTTAGCTTTGGAAGTAGTTTTATAATTTTATTACATGCAAAAGCCGCAATTCCCTTCCCTCAACGATATCCGACACGCTCGCGTTCGGATCAAATCTTTCATACACCGAACGCCCATATTGACTTCCTCAGCAATCAATGAAATAGCCGGTTGTGAGATTTATTTCAAGTGCGAAAATTTTCAGAAAGTAGGGGCATTCAAAGCAAGGGGAGCAGCGAATGCAGTCATGAAATTATCGGATGAAGATAAAGCCAAGGGAGTAGCTACTCACAGCAGTGGAAATCATGCAGCGGCTTTGGCTCGGGCAGCACAGATTGCAGGTATACCGGCATACATTGTCATGCCATCTAGTGCTCCAAAGATCAAAAAGAAAGCAGTCAAAGGCTATGGAGGAGAAATCATCGAATGCGAACCTAACCTTCAGGCGAGAGAGACTACCCTTGAAAAGGTGGTCAAAGAAACCGGAGCCACCTTCATTCCTCCCTATGATTTTATGGATGTCATCGAAGGACAAGCCACCTGTGCCTTGGAGTTTTTGGAGGATGAACCAGACCTGGAAGTAATCTTGTCTCCAGTAGGTGGAGGAGGACTTCTTGGCGGGACAGCCTTGCTTAGTCATGAGTGGGATGAAGAAATTGAAATATACGGGGCAGAACCTTCAGGAGCAGACGATGCCTATCGATCCTTCAAAGCAGGAAAAATCATTCCTCAAACCAAGCCAAATACCATTGCAGATGGCTTACTTACATCTTTGGGCATCTTGAATTTTGAAATCATCCGCCGCTACGTCAAAGACATACTCTTGGCAACAGATAGTCAAACCATCGATGCGATGCGGCTTA
>LJXT01000083.1 GCA_001314815.1 Algoriphagus marincola HL-49 | reverse complement strand
TCCCGAGATCGCCCCCTTGGATGTAAGGTATCGGATGATGGGACAATTTGTAGAGGGAAAATTGCAGACAGGATTAAATTTCCGTTTCGTCAGTCAGCAAAATCGAGTATCTGAAGTATTTGGAGAAGGAAAAACACCCGGATTCAGTTTGATAGACTGGGATATCAGCTATCCGCTATTCTCTAATCTGCTTCTCAAAGGAGGAATTCAAAATATCCTCGATGAGACTTACTATGAACACTTGACTCGACCCATTGGAATGAACAAAACTCCCATGTATTCACCGGGAAGAAACTTCTTCTTGATGCTAAGCTTTAAGTTTCCTTAAATCAAAATAAACAGGTCTTTTAAAATCAAAAAGCCGCTTGGGGACTTTAACTCGAACCCAGCGGCTTTTTCATTATCCAAGAAATCGAACCTGTCTGCGCCGGGCAGGGATTTCACTCCGAACTTTGGCACGGGGCAGGTTATAACCTTCAAGAAAGAATTATGGTCATATGAAATCGACACGATTAAAATCATCATTAAACACACAGGGAAATGCCCCGAAATATCGGGGTTAATCGTCATCCCGAAAGATTTCGGGACCATCTGACCAATAAAAATCAAAAAATAAACAGATGAAAATACTTTAAAGCCTAACCGAAAGGCCAGCATTCAACAGTCCTCTGAATCCAAAACCAGCCTCTGCGAATAAAGCAATATTATTTCCGAAACGAATTCCAATGGGCGTAATTTGATAAGCAAAAGCAACTCCCTGTTCTGACTCATTGCCGCGTCCTGCTGAAAGAAAAGAGCCACCTGCTGCTAAGGAACCGTAAAGAGAATAGGCCTCCTTATTCACATAGCGGAGATCAATTCTTGGCATGACCGTAATAAAACGATCCGTAGAAGTGACATTGGGTTGTGAAGGCGACTCATAAAGAACATCCAATTTTTCGTATCCAAAATCAAGACCAAAAGAAATCCGATTGGAAGGATTGAATAGTAGTGAAAACATAAATACCCCTCCTGTGGAAATATCTGTCTTCTCATATCCAGATAATCCCCCAACTATACTATTACTCAAAACAGACCCCATGGCTTGCGCGGAAAGAATGCCGTAACCAGCTCGTACCTCAACCTTGGATTCTTGTGCACTGGAGTTGAAAATGGTCACTAGTATAATAAAAAGACCTAAAGCTAATTTTTTCATGATTTCAAACTTTAATGCGCTCCTTATTGAACGCAAAAGAATATAGTCAAAAATTAGGCAAAAACCTAATGAAAAGGAGATTAAATAATTAAAAATCAAAGATTTAGAATATTATTCTTCTTGAGTTTTTATTTGAAAAAGTACTCCTGAAAACAAATTTCAAACGGCACAGAGTTTTTAATTTCTTCCCGTAAAACTCACTCGTGCCGCGACCCTTCCATCACTTTGAAAATATGAAGGATAGCAGGGAAAACCGCATCCATAGATTCGACAGCTCCCTTAGTAGATCCAGGCAAACCCAAGACTAGGGTATTCCCAATCAAGCCCGCTACTGATCTGGAAAGCATGGCATAAGGCGTGCGCTGCTGACCATAATTTCGGATCGCTTCCTCAATCCCCGGCACTCTTCTTTCCAAAATTGATTCCAACGATTCTGGTGTCACGTCTCTGGGAGATAATCCAGTTCCGCCAGTAAAAATCAACAAGTCAATTCCAGCTTTCGAGGAATTCTTCGCAAGACTTTGAATCTGCTGAGAATCGTCCGGAATCACTGTTTTTTCCAAGACCTTTACACCATGCTTTTCCAGTCTTTCACGAATCGCCTCCCCTGCTCGGTCCTCTCCTTTTCCTTGAGAAATAGAATCAGAGCAAACCACCACCAGGGCGGAAATATACCTTTCCGAACTAGGAGTACGGTCAGATTTACCTCCTCTCTTTTCCACTAGCTTGATCTGCTCAATACTAACTCCCTTATCGATCGGCTTGAGCATATCGTACAAGGTCAAAGCCACTACGGAAGCAGCATGCATCGCTTCCACCTCTACACCTGTCTTGTAAATAGTATGAATCTCTACCAAAACTTTCACTTCCATTTTCTCGATTTCATAGCTGACTGAGGTAAACTCGATGGGAAGTGGATGGCAATCAGGAATCATATCGGCAGTACGCTTAGCCGCAAAAAGTCCAGCCACACGAGCACATTCCAAAACGTCGCCTTTCGGAACGGTTCTTTGCTTGATAGCTTGGATGGTTTCAGGTTTACTGACTTTCACGATAGCCTGAGCGATCGCTTTCCGAAGGGTACTGCTTTTAGGAGTAATATCGACCATTTATGAGGGATTTGGATGCCCGCAAGATACCATATCCTGAATAAAATCCTTCAAGTGCTCGATCTCCACATGATCCATTAGGACGATTTTGTACCATTGATTAGACTCATCATGGGTCTGTGGCACGAGATTGTATTTGTGTGCAAGTTCCTCAGGAACGCATTCAGATCTGATGGTGACAATATTCATCTCGGGCTCGCGGAAATAAGTTACGCCCAACTGATCGAGCTGCTTACAAAGCCAATTGGTACGCATCTTAATCACTGAGATTTTCTCATACCATTTGTGTGGTCCATAGGTGGTAAGGATTACCCAAACTGCCACTGCATTGGCTCCGGACCGGCTTCCACATAGGGTTAAGTCCATTCCCTCGACATACTTGGCTTCCGAGGTGAGTACATTTTCGATAAGCCCTTTGCGGCACACAAAAATCCCCGTTCCATAGGGTGCCTGAAGCATCTTATGTGCGTCTATGGTAATGGAAGTAATGTCAGGATTGGTAAAGTTGATTTGGTTTTCAAAGTCTCCAAAAGGATAAACAAATCCACCGTACGCCCCATCTATATGCAGTCTGAAAGGAAGTTGGTATTCCTTTAAGGCATCTGTGAAAACTGTAGGATCATCTACCGAACCAAACATGGTGGTACCCATATTGGCTACGACGATGAAATATTTTTTTCCCTTTCCAAGTGCTGCTTTAATGCTTCCCCGAACAGCTTCAGGAGTGACATCCCGAGTCTCGGTATCGACCGGGACTTTCTCCCAATCCAACATCAATAAATTGGCAGATTTGGGAATGGAATAATGGGTGTCCTCAGAGGCCAAAATGACAATCTCATCGACCTTTGCTCCAAACTTTTTCATGAACTCATTTCTATAAATCCAAATTGCCTGTGCATTAGCTTCTGTCCCACCCGGAGAGATGTACCCATCAAATTGATCTTCCTCTATTTTGAAAAGATCAACCGCCATCATATTCAGCACCTCTCGCTCAATATCCTGTGTCCCTTTGAAAGCAAATTCTGAGGTTCCAAAAGTGTGGCAACCAATATGATTGGGGTTGGCGATGTAAGTGCTCAAAACCGGCATTTCACGAAGAAAAAGAGACTCATTGGTAAATACCTTTTCATCCAAGCGCGATGCAGGATAGCCCAAATTGGCATCTTTTGAAAAGTCTACATTGTCCTTCAAAGCCTGTTGAACTCGATTCAATCGCTGCTCAGCATTGAGCTTTTTCCAATATTTCATTTCAATCATCATGATTCCTACTCTTTTGTGCGAAACAAAGTTAGGCCTGCTATTCGGGAATAAAATTGACTTTCATCAGGTTTTGATCAATCGGAAAATTGGATTCCCTGCCAGAGATACGCTATCTCCCATGAAATGCCCTATTTATCTTTCAAAAATTTATTTCCCCAAGAAAATATTCATTCCCACCCCTACTTCCAAGCCGTGCATTCTGACCTGTAGCAGACCAGGCCGAGAGACAGGAAACCAGTAGCTACTTTTCAAGAATAATCCAAGACGCTTGGACATCAAATAGTTGGTACCGATTCCTACTTTCAAATGACTGAGGTTGAACTCGCTGGAACTAGTACTTCCATATTGATATTCCACTTCCGAAAAATTTTCAAACTCATAAGTGAAGTCCTGTTTTGAGAGATAATTACCCATTAGCGCGAAACTACTTTCAAAGCTAAACCCTCCGTAATACGGACTTCGCCATCTGAGCTCAAATGGAAAAAACCACTGCCTATTGATGACGTAAATTTCATCCAAGGAATTAATATCGGAAGGAATATTGGGAAGCTCATTTACTACTGAAGATGGCAGCGAGAGGATTTCTTCATCGTCCAGTTCGCCTTCGACATTGTTTCGAATAGCTCCAAGGTAAACACCCCAGCCACTCTCCCATTCGAGACCCAAATGAATATTTTGTTGGAATGGGGTGTAATATTCTACCAAATTGCTGATCGGAAAAAGCAAGGAACCACCCAATTCGAGATGAAGCATGGGCTTGCTTTTTTCTGGTACAGGAGCCTGATTGAGATTGCTGGTATCTCCTTCTACGAGTTCCTTTTCGGATTTGAAAACATATTTTTCCTGAGGAGCTACCGATGGAGCAGCCATACTTCTTCGTACTGTAGTGGAATTGGCTTGCTGCTGAGAATTCATGTCAGGCATGACAGTATTTCCCGTTTGCACTTTTAATTCCCCAATGGAAATTTGGCTTGAATCTACCTGAGATAACTTAGGTACAAACTTGACTGCTTCTGTTATTGAAGAAGAGTCTGTACTATTCTGTTGATCAGAAATCCCTTTCTCTTCTTTTCCAAATTCAAAATCATTTTTGGTTTGCGCCGTGGATGAATTCCAAGTTTCAGAAGCTGAATTTTGAAAATCAACTTCATCGGAAAAACCTAAACCAAAGGCTGACTGATAGCTTTGAACTTCATTCAAATACAACTTCTTGTAAACATAAACTGTATCAACCACATAAACCGTATCTCTTCTAACTACCGTGTCTGTAGCAGTAAGTAAGGGTTTAGCCTCCATGTGAGCAATCTCCTGTGAAGTTTTTTCACCCCACTGATGCCATGAGAGGGAAGTGAGAAAGAGTACCGATGCAAACAAATACGGCATACTCCAATGCTTCCAAAATGGAATAGCCGGAGGATTCAGAAGCGGAGCAAAACTCTGCCACGCCTGATCTGCCTCATTACCGGAAACTTCCTCCAGTTTAACTTTTATTTTCTCTTCAAAATTATCTCGCTTATCCATGATTTTGCTGCTTGATAATGTGCTGACTGGCCAATGCTTTTTGCAGTTTTGCTTTGGCCTTGGAATAATTTGACTTGGAAGTACCTTCGGAGATTCCGAGTTCCTCGGCGATTTCACGATGATTGTAGCCTTCTACGGCGTAGAGTGAAAATACCATCCGGTATGCCGGTGGCAACTCTTGCACAAGCGTCAGAATTTCATCTGCACTGATTTTTTCCAGAATCCCTTCGTCGAAAATCATGGTGCTCTCCTCCCCTTCGTAGTCCGTGTATCGATCCTGATAGCGCTTGAGTCGGCGATAGTGATCGATCGAAGCATTCACCATGATTCTTCTGATCCAACCCCCAAAGCTGAGTTCAGGCGAATACTGATCCAATTGCCTGAAAACTTTCAGCATACCCTCATTGACCACTGATTGGGCTTCGTCCAAATCACGTGTGTAGCGTTTGCTGACGGAGATGGCTAAAGGGTAGGCAAGCTTAAAAAGCCTTTCCTGGGCTTTTCGCTTTCCATTTTGGCAGTCTCGGATCAAATCCTGTAAACCCTGTGAGTTGGGTAGATTCATTTCAAGGGTATCACGATCAAACGTCTATAAAGAGTTGCCTCACCTTCTCAAAAAAAATTTCTACCCCCAGGCAACGCTTTGATTTACTTCCATCGTAATGAAAGCAAAACAGACAAATTGCACATACTACCATGAAAAAAACCTTTTTGTTTATCGCATTCATCAGTTTATCACTGACAAGCTTAAAAGCTCAGGATAATCCAGAGACACTCTTCGATGGCAAGCTTTCATTCTCTAATTTGGGTGTATTTGTAGACCCAGGATTTCAAGCCACCCGGGTGGCAGGTGAAAACACCGGCTACTTTCTTTTCCGAGGTGGCGTGACCTTTGGAGATAAACTTAGCCTCGGGGGCTTCTATGGACAAATGGTCAACGATATCCGTCCAGCCTCATTCGAAAACATTCTCCCAGCAGGTGCCCATGTGGATTCTTATCAGGCCGGAGGTTTTATCGAGTACACGCTTCAGGCATCTAAAATGGTCCATCTGACATTTCCACTCGCTTTTGGATTGATGGAACTCGAGATAGATGATGATGGGAGAGATTTCGACTATGAGGAGACCAAGACCTTCTTTGTAGAGCCGGGTACCCAAGTGGAGGTCAACCTACATCGCTTTGCAAGGCTACACGCAGGGGTAGGCTATCGGGTGATGGCAGGATCGATCGAGGATTTCCCAGGAGTCCCTGAGGCAGGCAATGCCCTGACCTTCCAAATCGGACTAAAAATGGGCGTATTCAATTTCAACCAACTTAAAAACCGATAAAATGAAACGACTATCTCTTTTTATTCTACTGCTTGGATTGTATTCCTGTGAGCTTGACGGAAACAGCAGCTCCAGCACCTCCGATATTGGCGAAGAGCAACTTCGCAATGATCTGATTATTACTTCAGGGCTAAGAATCGTGCAGTATATCGACGACGGAGAAGATGAGACAGATGATTTTGACGATTTTCTTTTCCGCTTTTCCACAGACGGGAATGTCACAGCCACCCGGGGAAATGAAGTCGTGGAAGGATCCTATCGCGTTTTCAGAGACGATGGGCAGACAGAGTTGGAATTGGACTTTCCCTCCAACTCCATACTGGATGACTTGGATGATGACTGGTATTTCAGAGGTAAAGCCAACAACCGACTGACCTTCGAAGACGACGACGATGACAACGATTTCGAAAGACTCGTATTTGAATTCTAAACCATTCTATCTCCATTTTTCGACAGCGGTCAGATTTGGCCGCTGTTTTTTTTATTGGTACTTCCCAAAATTTCTATCTTCGCTGATATGAATAAGCTAAGCAAAACGATTCCTAGTCTGACCTTAATTTTTTTACTTCTTCCCTTCTTTGGGAATGCTCAAACCGTCTGCACACCCGAATCCCGAGCTCGACTGGAAAAAGCCCTTGTTTTGCTGCCAACTCTCGATGCCAGTTCATCCATCAATGAACTGGTTGTCGAAATTGGAAAAAGTTTTATGGGTACGCCCTACGTGGAGAAAACCCTGGAAATTCCCGGTCCGGAGCAATTGGTCATCGACTTGCAGGGGGTAGACTGCACGACCTATTTGGAAACAGTGGTGACCTTGGCACGAATGGCCAAAGAAGGGAAGAACGATTTTGAAACCTTTGAAAAGGAACTGGAACTCGTTCGGTATCGAAGCGGTAAAAATGAAGGTTACCCCTCTCGATTACACTACTTTTCGGATTGGATTGCAATCAATGAAGAGAAAGGAATTTTGACAGATATCACTGAGCAAATCGGCGGAATTCCTTATGAAAACAAGCCAACATTTATGACTGAAAATCCTCAGTTTTATCCGCAACTCAGCAATCGGGAAAATGTGGAGCAATTGCAAAACATAGAAGCTTCGATAAGACTTCGGGATTATTTTTTTATTCCAAAAGACCAAATCAGTGCTCATGAAAATCAAATCCAATCTGGAGACTTGATCGCGATCACTACCTCAATTTCTAATCTGGATATGGTGCACGTGGGATTTGCTGTGGAGCAAAACGGTCGAATCCATTTGATGCATGCGAGTTCGGCTAATCAAGAAGTAGAAATCTCTGAAAAGCCCCTGCATGACTATTTGGCGGGGAATAGAAGTCAGTCAGGGATAATGGTCGCCAGACTCAGGTAATTGTTTTTTTAGATCAAAATATGACTACTATTTCGCCGAAGGCGTATTTCTACTGTATTTCAACCGTATTTCCTCCAACTTCCAAACCTCTAATTTTCTAATTTTTCAACTTTCAAATTTTCCAATTCCTTCCAACTTTCCATTTTTCAAATTCCTTCCAACATTCCCCTCACCTCATCTTCGAAATTCCCACGTAATAATCCGAATCCACCTGAATAGCTGCTGGCTTTTTGACTCGCAACTCCTGCCAGGAGGTATTGGGTTGAAGTCGGATTTTTTCCTCTCCCATCACAATGTCCACCGGCATATCGAAGGAGGATACACAGCTCGTCCAGCGATAGTGCAGGATTTTTTCGTCTGCGAAATAATATTCTAAGACTGGAATAGCCGTTTCTCTCAGATACTGGTCAAAAAAGGGCCTTAAATCCACCCCTACCTGCTGGGAAATATAATTTTCGACTTGTCGAGTCGATACGGTTTGATGATAAAATTCCTCATTCAATCCCCGAAGAATACTTCTCCATTTTTCATCATCCGCAATGATTTCCCGAAGGGTGTTGAGCATGTTTCCTCCCTTGTAATACATATCTCCCGAGCCTCGTTGATTCACTCCATAAATCCCAATAATCGGACTTTGATTGGCAATATTCATTCGGGTTCCTCGCACATATTCCTGTCCTGCCTCTTTCCCAAAATGGTAGTCCAAAAAAAGACTTTCCGAGTAATTGGTAAAACTCTCATGAATCCACATATCGGCCACATCCCGGTAGGTGATATTATTGGCGAACCACTCATGACCTGCTTCATGAATGATGATAAAGTCAAATTCTAATCCCCAGCCAGTTCCACTGAGGTCACGGCCCAAATAGCCATTTTGATAGCCATTTCCATAGGTGACGGCACTCTGATGCTCCATTCCTAAATAGGGCACCTCAATGAGTTTGAAACCATCTTCATAGAATGGATAAGGACCAAACCAGTGCTCAAATGCTTTCATCATACGAGGTGCATCCTCAAACTGCTTTTTGGCTTTTTTCAGATTGTCTCGAAGCACATAATAGTCCATGGTCAGGGTTCCCTTCTCCCCTTCATACTCTTCGCCGAAATGCACGTAGTCTCCGATACTGATATTGACTCCGTAGTCATTGATGGGATTGGAGACAAACCAATGATAAGTCTTGGTGGTCTCATTTTCATCCACCTTTCGAAGTCGGCCATTGGAAACATCCATCAGGTCTTTGGGTACGGTCACTGAAATCAGCATACTATCCACCTCATCTGCAGGATGATCCTTTGTCGGCCACCAAATACTCGAACCGATTCCCTGATTGGAGTTTGCGATGAAATGTTTGCCATTGGAGTCCTTTTGCCAGGTAATCCCTCCATCCCAAGGTGGACGGACGGCTACTTTGGGTTTTCCTTCGTAGAAAATTTCGAGCTCATTAAAGGCTCCTTTTTCCTGACTTTTCTGTAGCGTAATAAAATGCGCAGCGCCTTCCCGCTTAAAGGAAAGAGCCACTCCATCCTGCTTGACTGCAGTGATATTCAATGGCTCCTGTAGGTCAATTTGAAGAATCTGTGCAGGTTCTTTGACCTGGTAGCGCACCAAATTACTTCCTTCTATTCGTTGGGTTTCTGGTAAAACCTCCACCGAAAGATGATAGTAATTCAAATCCCACCAAGCCCGCTCGGGTGTGATGCTTCCCCGCAGGGTATCTGCACGGGTGGGGAGATCTTGGGCAACGTTATTGCCTACCAAACAAAATATTGCGGAAATCGAGAATATAAATCTTTTACTAACTTTCATCTTTTTGATTTTTGTAAATAATTGATTTAAACCCAAATCAATTATTTGTTTTTTTGATCTCAACTCAGAGCAATTTTATGATTTGAAAAATTTATATCAAGCCTAAAACTTTGATTAAACCAATTTTTACGGCATTAGCTTCCTTAGTAGTCAAAACCCCAACCTTGCGGATGAATCTCTGCTCAGAGATAGATTTCACCTGAAAACAATCTACAACACTTGGTTTAAAAAGCCCATTTGATGGATTTGGAACCACAGGAATTAGCCATTCTTTTGGGTTTTTTAAAGCATCAGTGACAGGTACTACAATTTTTAATTTCAATACACCTACAGCGTCATGATTGACAATAATCGCTGGTCTCACTTTGCCTATTTCTTGTCCAATTTTAGGAGCAAAATCAACTAACCAAACTTCTCCTTGACGCATCATTCAATAATATCTAGGTCTATATCCGAAATATCGTTGTCGGGATTGTTGTAGTAAGTCTGAATTTCCTTTTCATTGGCTTCAAAAGCCATTTTATCATAAATCTCTTCTTTATATCTACGCAGCCTTTTCAGCTCCTCTTGAAATTCATCAGTCCTTTCTAAAGGAGTAATCAAAAGTCCCTTTTCAGTTTCCTTGATTTCTATCACATCCAAGCCATACTTTTTTATGAGTTCTGCTGGGATAATCAAAGCTTTACTATTTCCTACAGTTATCAGAGTCTTTTTCATAATTATAACAAAGTTATAACATATTCTTCAAAATCCCATTGTTCTTAAATCTTGTTTCTATCCTCTCACTTCAACTTACTTACCTCTTGATATCAGCTACTTGATACTAAAATCTCATTTTGCTCCCGGAGGACAATGTTTCTTCAAATAGTCTGTGTACAATTTTCGCAGGTGAGCATTGGTTCCCATCCCTTCAGAGATAGAATGCGAGCGATTCGGATAGGGCATAAACTGAAATATTTTTCCATGCTTGATCAATTCATTGACCAGCATATCCGCATTAGCATAATGCACATTATCATCGGCAGTGCCATGGATATAGAGGAGGTTTCCTTCCAGATTTTTGGCATGGGTGATAGGTGAACCGGCAATGAAGTCCTCCAGATTCTCCTGAGGCAATCCCATATAGCGCTCCTGATAGATATTATCATAAGTCAGTTGATTGGCTACCGCAGCGATAGAAATACCGGTTTTGTAGATTTCAGGATATTGGAAAAGCAAATTAAGCGTAGCGGAACCTCCACCTGACCATCCCCAGACGGCGATTCGATCCGGATCTACATAGTCCCATTCCAGGATTTGTTTAGCAGCTTCGGCCTGATCTGAAATATTCAATCGTCCGATCTTTCGATAGATGCTTTTTCGCCAGGCTCGCCCTTTGGGAGCAGGTGTTCCGCGATTGTCAAGTGAAATGTAGATATAGCCATCCTCGGCCATATCTCCATCATAAAGGCGATTCCTACCTACCCCATAGGTGTCTTTTACATTCGCTCCCCAAGGCTCTGTATAGACATAAAATACGACCGGATATTTTTTCGTGGGATCAAAATTGCTTGGCTTGACCATCCAACCGTCCATTTCGGTTCCATCCTCCAAAGTCACGGTAAAAAACTCCATACCCGTATCATCAGGCTTGTTTACTGAGACTCCCATCTGTTCCCCCATCGATAGGAAATCATGATCAGGAAGTGAGATCCAATCTGTAACAGGTCGCGTGTAGTGATTTTGACCACGATAGAGGGCAAACTTACCCGAGGGTGAAATCTGATAATCGTGGGTCCCTTCCCAGATCGGAGGAGTAAGCATCTCGGCTTCTCCACTACCATCCCATCGCGTTCGATACAGGTACTTTTGGGTAGCATTATCAGGCGAAGCGTGGAAATAAACCCAGCCTTCGGTCTCGTCGACGTGAAGCAGGTTAATCACATCATATTCTCCACGAGTGACAAGCTGCTCTTTTCCATCCAGTCCCATTCGATACACATGCCGCCAGCCGTCTTTTTCAGAGAGCCAGACAAACTCCTTTCCTTCGCTTACCCAAGGAAATCGATGTCGATAGGTCAAGGAATAGACATTGTCCCAAGTGGACATCACATCGATCCAAGCTTCATCCTTTTCTTCATGGATTACCTCCGCTTGATTTTGAGGTACATTCACTGCATAAATCTTCGAATGATTTTGCTTCCGATTCAACTGCTGCACCAGCAATAAGTCCGGATTGTTCCACTCCATCCTTGGCAAATAATGCTGTGCCGGATCGCCCGGAATATTCAACCAAGTAGTTTTTTGACTGGAAAGATCAACCACACCAATTTTTGCAGGAGATGGAGACTCTCCTACTTTAGGATATTCCACAGGAATGATTTGAGAATAGACCGAATCTGAATTATTGATCATGTAAAAATCCCGAATCTGATTGGCGTCTAGCCGCCAATAAGCAATCTGCTTACTATCCGGACTCCATTGAAAACCATCTCTACAGGCAAACTCCTCTTCATAAGCCCAGTCAAAGGTACCATTGATCAGCTTGCGGTTACCATCGGTAGTCAATGCAGTGATTTCCCCACTGTTTAAATCCTCCACATAGAGATTGTACTCACTGACATAGGCGGCCTTTTGGCCATCAGGAGAAAGCTTGGCAAAGCGAAGGGAAGACTCAGGTAGGCCCTTTCCGATTTGCTGCAGCTTTTTACTTTCCATGTCCAGTACCCAATAGTCTCCTTGGGTATCGAGGCGCCAAACCCGCTTGGTATTGGTGTAGATTAGCAGCTTTTGGCCTTCGGCATAAAATGAAAAATCTCTTATGCTTAGTGGTTCTTCACCATTTGGGGTTAACCATTCATTGGGTACGACAACGGTTTCTGACTGATCAGAAATCGAATATTCAGTAATTCCATTAGCCTTTATTTGATAAATGGACTCTCCTGAAGATGACCACTTTAACTCTTTAGCTTTTAAACTTCCAGTAAGAAGAATTAGCAGTACGAATACAAATCTGGAAAAGGTAGGATTGAACTTTCTCATTCCTAAAAATAAATGAAATCTCCTTTTCCGAACGAAGAAAATCTTTTTTTTAATGGGAATAAGCCTCAACGACCAAAATCATCCTGCAATCTGACAATATCGGCCTCGTCGGAAGGGTGATCTGAGTCGGTATGCTGCCAGATCTCAGCTACTACTCCCCAATCATCCAAGCCGATCAGTCGATGACGCTCGCCCTGCTGCAATTTGATTTTATCACCTTTAGCTAAGGTAGTTGTATCACCTTCCTCATCAGTCAAACTTGTGGCCACGGCAACTTGCCCCTCGATACAGCGCCAGATTTCTGCCCGTCGAAAATGATACTGCCAACTCAATCTTTTTCCGGGAGCTACCAGCAAAATTTTTGGACTGAGTTTGCCAGAAATATTGATAGAGTCAAAATCTTCTTCCGGAAAAAAATGCCCTGCAAATTCCTTCGCTTGACTTTCATCAATCACCAAAAATCCACCCCAGGGCCTTTCTGAGTCCTCTTTGACGATAGTAAATCCTAAATCAGAAAGTTGAGATTTGGCTTGGGAAAAAATAGCTTCTTGTGAAATCATAAAATAAATCTTTGAGATGCTTGACGCTCAAAAATAAAGATGGAATTTAAAATAAGGACATTTTTTCATAGAAAACAGGTACAATTCAAAGGAAGAAAGCCCAAAGGCAGAACCTAAGGGCTTTTCTTGCGCATATTAAACCAAAACTAATCACTTGATCGCGATGACCTTAGGGTCAGGAGCGGCCGTCAAAGATTTGAGGAAAGCTACAATCTTGTCGACTTTAGCATCGTCAAGTTTTTTCCCCAATTGTGTCTGAGCCATTATCTGCACGGCAGTTTCCAAACTGTCGACACTTCCATCATGGAAATAAGGATAGGTTTTTTCGATATTTCGAAGGCTAGGAGACTTAAAAAAGTACCGATCAGATTCACGTTTGGTGATATCATAGAGTCCGTTATCTATTTTTTCACTTCCTGTCAAGGTCCAGTAATCCTCATAGATCCCAAACTTTTGAATCATACCTCCACCTAAGGCCACCCCACTATGGCAAGTCGTACATCCTTCTTCCATAAAAATGGTCAACCCTTCTTTTTCTAGTGCGGAAAGTTTGGAATCATCACCATCTAAATAATCGTCAAATCTGCTTCGTGGATTTAATCTTCTCTCAAAAGCTCCGATGGCATCTCCAATATGATCAAAAGTCAAAGTCTCATGAGTTTGCTCCCCATAGACCTGTGCAAATTTTTCAACATACTCAGGGATAGTTTTAAGCCGCTCCACAAGAAACTCTTCTGAAGGAATATTATGCTCCACAGGATTCAGGATAGGCATTCCTGCCTGCTCCTCCACATCTTGGGCCCTTCCATCCCAAAACTGCTGCTTATGCATGTAGGCGTACAAAGTCGTGGGGGAATTTCTGCCGCCAAGCTCATGGGTGTCACCCGGTGAAGTGGGTAGATTATCTACTCCGTAGGTATCGAGATTATGGCAAGAATTACAGCTGATATTTCCATCTTTTGAGAGGCGTGTATCGAAATAGAGCATTTTTCCGAGTTCAACCTTTTCATAAGGGTTCGGTCGATATTCACGAGGAGTCACGGACTGGAAAGTTTCCTGAGCTTTTTTCATCAGCTCAGGCCTAAGTGGATCATCCGATTCAAATACCTGGTTATAAATAGTTTGGATTTCTTTCTGACAGGAAGAAATTAGTCCCAAGAGCGAAAATAGAAGGATTAGGCGTTTCATTTTTGATTAATTTTTCTCAAAAATCGGCACCCATTGGGACTTCAATGGTGACCTGAATCACTATTTAAATTCAATAGTTTTTATCTATTATTGATTTATTTTTCACTACATAAAAATGAGAATCTCCATTTTTAAAAAAATCCATTACTTTCAGGGTTTTTAAAGAATCAACTAAAACACATGCTTTCTCAAATCGGAAAATCAGCTTCCAAAAAAGCCATGAGAGTGGATCTGGAAATCTACTATGAAGCCATGGAAAACCTTTATCATCCGGAGGATAATCCAGAAGGAACTTTTCCGATGAATATTGCAGAAAATCATCTTTGCTGGGATCAGCTACGGGAAAGAATCCAACAGGTAACCCGTGAGAATGATATTCCCGAATGGGTGGCGAGCTACACGGACCCTGCCGGAGCTCCGAGCTTCCGGGAAGCCACAGCAGGATTTTTGGGTAAGTTTTTATTTCACTGCCCTGTAGATCTCGAAACGATTGCCTTTTCGGGAGGAGCTACTTCGGTAATAGAGATGACTAGTTTTTTGATTGCCGAGCCGGGAGAAACAGCCGTGATTCCTGCACCAAGCTATCCGGTGTACACCGGCGATATTGGCACACTTCCCGGTGTGAAGCGATATGATTTGCAGCTACCGGGAGATTTCAGCAAAAGCGAGTATGATTTTGATTTAGAACTTTTGGATAGGGCAAAAATTGAGATTGAACAGGCTGGAAGCAGCTTCCGAATGCTCATTCTGACAAGTCCTGATAATCCAACAGGTAGAATCTATTGCGAGTCTGATCTGAGAAAAATTGCTGAGTGGTGCATGGATAATGAGGTCCATCTGATTGTCAATGAAATCTATGGACTATCACAATTGGATATCACACATCCTGATCTCAAGTCTGAGTATGAGCAATCTACGCAGTTTGTTTCCTTCGGAAAAATCATGGAAGAGTTCAAAAGCCCCTTCCTACATTTCTGGTATTCCTTTTCTAAGGATTTTGGGGTATCGGGATTTCGAATAGGCCTACTTCACTCACACTTTATGGATTTGATCCAAGCTTATCGAAATGCCGGTTTGGGTCATTCTATTTCTAACTACACACAATGGGTGATGCAGGAAGTCCTGAATGATCACACGTTTCTTTCATCCTATTTCAAAGAATTTCAAAAGCTTCTAACTGAGGCCTACCTAGCTTTTACTAATGGATTGAAAAAGCTTGAAATCAAATTCAATCCCTCGAGGGGGAGTCTTTTCGTTTGGATGGATCTCTCGGAATTTTTAGAAGAAAAGAGCGAATCTGGAGAAGAGAAGCTTTGGCTGGAAATCTACCATCAAACAGGTATTTTGCTGACGCCCACACAGGGTTTTGGGCATTCGCAGAAAGGATGGTATCGGGCGGTGATTACAAGCATTCACCCTTCAGAAATGGAAGTTGCGTTAGGTAGGTTGGAAAGATTTGTATTGAAAAAAAAGGAAGCTAAAAGCTGAACGAAATCTGACACTAATGTTCATAATTGAACAGTCGCCTTTCCAAATCAATCCAACAAATAGCTGATTTTCAACTAAATGAAAAACAAGCATCTCATTTGCTACTAGACAAGTATGATGAATTTCCTACTTTGGCTAATCTTATTGGTATTATGCTGGCCAATTGCATTGCTGGCGATTGTACTTTACCCGATAGTGTGGCTTTTGCTCCTTCCTTTTCGCTTATTAGGCTTTGCCGTGGAGCTTTCTTTTGACCTGATTCGAAACATTTTCCTGTTTCCTTTCCGGATTTTATCCCCGAAATAGAATTGTAAGAAATAAGATGTTTAAATTGATGAGCAGCTCCTCATTTTAGAATCAAATTTTTCGAGTTGAAAAGGATTCATAGAAATAAAACCCCGGAAAAATTAAATTCCAGGGCTTTAAATAAATAAATGATGTGTTCAGAATTTATTCTGGATTCATTTTAATTTTCACTTCTATCATTCCTCCAAACCCCTGAAGTGCATTAAATAAATTAGGGTTTGCACCTTTTCCTCCTGCATTATTTAAAATCCAAACACCAATTCGATTTTCAGGAACAGTTGCATGTCTACTGAAATCTATATTCGTCGGCACTTCTTGGTCAGCTTTCCAGGTATAGGTTCTCCCTTCTACACTAGGTATCGCTGTTTTTTTGAATCCAAAAAACCTCACCGTGTACGATTCATGATTATCTTCTTTCGGAAACGAAGCATTGAGCCAATTGGTAAAGCAACCATCACAAGGATTTGGAGTGGTTACTACTTGAAGTGGAACATATAAAATTTTCCAGTTTTCATCGTTTTCTATCCTCACAATACCCTTAGCTTCTCCATAGAACTTTTCCTCTGTGGTACCCTTTTCCAATCTATAGACCCTGACGAATATTTCCTCTTCTGCTTTTTCTACCTCCTCATCCAGTGCCACGTACCGCACCAAATTATCCATGGTATTTTCGGTAACACTGTATCCGCCAAACATCCCATAATCTCCTATTGTGCCCCATTCGTAGCGGTACTCATATTCATCTGTGTTTTCAAGTTTCTTAGCTGATCCGGCTGTTTCCACATAGAGTTTAACCTCATTGGTTCCCCCGTTTATTGGGGATAGCGTTGTTCCACTAGGTTTTATTTCAAGATTGATTGGTTTTACCTTTACCCTTGCTGAGTCCAGACCTATGGAGGTCAGTTGTTCGCCATCTTTAATAAAAACTTCGGCGTAAACCATGTCTTCGGCATTTTCATCTATTTGGGATGGATTGGATATTGCCCTGTAAAACATTTCAGTAAAGTTGGTCTCAATTTCCTTTCCGGCTCGCCCTTCTTTATCCCTCATGACCCCATACTCACCAGTTGTCCACCACTTTACCCAATAAGACTGATTGTTAGGCAATTGGCCTAATTTTGTGATTGTGAGTTCTTTTTGTTCATTGACGGAAACTCCAGAGTTCTTTGGTTCAAGTTTAAAGGGGATGTCATTGGCCTCAACTTTGAAAATCTCTACCATATTTGCCCTGTTGATATCGATGCCCAACCAAGCCGTATTAATTGCCTTAAGTGCAAGATCTGCAACTTTTAGGGCCCTTGTTGCTCCTTTTTTGGAGAAATCCTCGAAACCCGGTCCAGAGTTTCCGTACTTTATTTCATAGGCTTTGATCAGCAGTTTTTCAAGGTTTTCCTTCATGATATCGTCGGCTTTTGTACCTACGATAAAATCAAGCATTTCCAGAGAAAATTTCTTCAAATCTCCATATCTGGAAAACTCGTCTATACTTTCCATTTTACCGATAAGCCCTCCCATATGAGAGAAGACCTTTGCTAGTTCCTCACTGTCCTCCTTGATGACATCCGCAAACCCACCTGTCAATTCAGAAATTGCCGGCCACACCAAGTCATAGAAAGTGGTTTTCCAGGTAAGGTCTATTGCCTTTTTTTCTTCCTCTCTTGTCATGGCAAAAGTAGTTTTGCCCCAGACCGGTCCCACTACGCGGACTTTGTAGATTGCCTGTGATTCGTCAGTTTCCAACGGGATGTTGATGGGGTCTGTTTCTGTGACAGCAAACTTCATCCCTCCTTGTTTGACCACATTTTTTAATGATCCTAAAAATCCATCTATGTTAATTATCGGGTCTACTTTATGATCCGATTTGGCCTGTAACTGTCCAGAATATTCCGATTGTCTGATAAGGATAGTCTGCTCCCGGTTTCTGTCCTTGAAGGATTCTTTGTAGAGAAAGGCATGGGCGCGTCTCTTGAACCGATTGGTGATAGTAATATTCTGAAAGTCCTTTTCCGATACTTGAAGACCGCTTTTGATGTCAGGTTCGGTATTTATCACTCGGGAACGTATATCTACTGTCTCACCAGATTCTCCAAAATTTTCAATCACAGCACGGAGTTCCGGCTCGAATAGACCTTGGTCGAGGGCAAGGTGATTTGTTTTGAGCTTATTTTCCACATCTGTTGTAAGCTTTGTCAGTTCTTCAAGGGATCCTGATTCGGTGAGGTACTTTTCCTTGACCTGATTTCCATACACATAAAGACCCGCCCCCATATACAAAAGGGCCTCTGCGGTACTTTGGGCTGAAATCTCTGTTTTTTCGTTTCCAACAAAACCCATCATCATGAGTTTATCTTCGCTATTAGTTAAAAATGCCAGGGTATAATCACCCTCCTTTACAGTGGCC
>LJXT01000082.1 GCA_001314815.1 Algoriphagus marincola HL-49 | reverse complement strand
CAGAATCCAATCTGCCTGAATAAGCTCGTACAAAGCAAAGACGTCCTACGAATGGGTCAGTAGCAATTTTGAATGCTAGACCAGAGAAAGGCTCGTCCTCATCTGGAGCGATTCTTACCTCTTTCTCTTCGTCGTCCAGATCATGTGCGATGATATCGTCTTTGTCCATTGGAGAAGGAAGTAATTCCATCACCAAATCAAGCATGGTTTGAACTCCTTTGTTTTTGAATGAAGATCCACAAACCATCGGTACAATCTTCATGTCGATGGTAGCTGCACGAAGCGCGGTCAAGATTTCTTGCTCTGAGATAGAATCTGGATCATCGAAGAATTTCTCCATCAACGATTCGTCATATTCAGCTACAGCCTCAAGCAAATGCTCTCTCCACTGATCTACATCTTCTTGCATATCTTCAGGGATTGGAACCTCCTCGAAAGTCATTCCCATATCCTCTTCATTCCATACAATAGCTCTGTTATTGATCAGGTCAACTACACCTTTGAACTTATCTTCTGCACCGATAGGCAACTGCAAAGGAACTGCATAGCTACCCAACATCTCCTTCACCTGCTTACACACGTCAAGGAAATTGGCACCTGCACGGTCCATTTTGTTTACAAATCCGATACGAGCTACTTTGTAATTATCTGCTAGTCTCCAGTTGGTCTCCGACTGAGGTTCTACACCATCAACGGCACTGAAAAGGAATACCAATCCATCCAATACACGCAAGGAACGGTTTACCTCTACGGTAAAGTCAACGTGTCCCGGAGTATCGATGATATTGATTTGGTATTTTTGATCTCTGTAGTTCCAGAATACGGTAGTCGCAGCTGAAGTAATGGTAATACCTCTTTCCTGCTCCTGAGCCATCCAGTCCATGGTAGCTGCTCCGTCGTGAACCTCACCGATTTTGTGAGATACACCTGAGTAAAAAAGGATCCGCTCAGTGGTGGTAGTTTTACCGGCATCAATGTGAGCGGCGATACCGATATTTCTGGTGTATTTTAAGTCTCTTTTAGCCATCCTTAATTAAAATCTAAAATGTGAGAATGCTTTGTTGGCTTCTGCCATTCTATGCGTATCATCTTTCTTTTTGACGGCAGCACCTTCACCTTTAGCAGCAGCCATAATCTCTCCTGCTAGTCTGTCCATCATGGTCTTTTCACCCCTTTTTCTTGCATAGTTGATCATCCACTTAATTCCAAGGGACATCTTCCGCTCTGGTCTGACTTCCATTGGAACTTGGAATGTAGCACCACCAACTCTACGACTCTTCACCTCTACGGATGGAGCAATATTGTTAAGCGCTTTTTTCCAAACTTCAAGACCATTCTCACCTACTTTTGCCTCCACTTTCTCGACTGCGTCGTAGAAAATGTTGTAAGCAATACTCTTCTTCCCGTCGATCATTAGACAGTTTACAAACTTGGTCACCAAAGTGTCATTGAACTTTGGATCGGGAAGAATATATCTCTTCTTTGGTTTCGCTTTTCTCATTTCTTTCTCTGATTACTGATTATTTTTTGGCTGCTGCAGCCTTTGGTCGTTTTGCACCGTACTTAGAGCGACCTTGCTTACGGTCTTTTACTCCGGCAGTATCTAATGCACCTCGGATGATGTGGTATCTTACACCTGGTAGATCTTTCACACGACCACCTCTGATCAATACGATAGAGTGCTCTTGTAGATTATGTCCTTCACCTGGAATGTAAGCGTTCACTTCTTTTCCATTTGTCAATCTAACCCTTGCCACCTTTCTCATCGCTGAGTTAGGCTTCTTAGGCGTGGTAGTGTATACTCTGGTACAAACCCCTCTTCGCTGTGGACATGCATCCAAAGCTCTTGATTTTGATTTGGTTTCCAGTGTAGTTCTACCTTTTCTTACTAACTGTTGAATAGTAGGCATTAACTGAAATTATTTAGTTGTCTTGTAAACTGTTGAATTTTGGACTGCAAAGGTAAATAAAGTAATAAGACTAACAAAATTAAGGAGTTATATTTTTGTTAGGCTTCTCCCGGAGTCCCAAAGCTAATCGGGAACTTCGACTGCTCATCTTGTGGGTTGATTTTTCCAAAAGCAGCCTCATACTTATCAATGTTGTCTTTTAAGGCAGCCAACAATCGCTGGGCATGTTCTGGGGTGATAATCACCCTGGATTTTACTTTTGCCTTGGGAACACCGGGCATCATCCGGATGAAATCTATCACAAACTCTGAATTGGAGTGGGCGATCATGGCTAAATTACAATAAACGCCTTCTGCCACTTCTTCGCTCAATTCGACATTGATCTGTTGATCTGGTTTCTTTTGCTCGCTCATTTTCTTAGGATTAAAAAAGGCCTGCTCAACGCAGGCCCTTCACTTAAGACTAATAATAAATTTTACAGAATTGCTTCGCTGGACTTGGAAGAGGCCATCTCCATGTTTTCAGAAAGCTTTTCGTACTCCTCTTGAGATCCAACGATCATCTTCTGGAAGTTACGCTGACCTGTACCGGCTGGGATCAAGTGACCTACGATCACGTTTTCCTTCAGACCTAACAACTCATCACGCTTACCTCGGATAGACGCTTCAGAAAGCACCTTGGTAGTTTCCTGGAAGGATGCTGCAGAGATAAAGCTCTCAGTGCCCAAGGAAGCTGCTGTGATACCTTGAAGTGTTGGCTTAGAAACCGCAGTTTCCGCATCCCTTACTTGTACCAATTTCAAATCCTTACGCTTCAGACTGGAGTTTTCATCTCTCAATCTTCTGGAAGAAATAATCATACCTGGCTTTAAAGTACTAGAATCACCTGCATCCATCACGACTTTCTTATCAAGAATCATATCGTTTTCTTCTCGGAAAGCCCATTTGTCTACAGTCTGACCCTGAAGGAAACTCGTGTCTCCTGCATCCAGAATTTCGACTTTTTGCATCATTTGAGATACAATCACCTCGATGTGCTTATCGTTGATCTTCACACCTTGCAGTCGATATACTTCCTGGATTTCATTGACCAAGTACTCCTGAACAGCCGTCGGTCCTTTGATCGCCAAGATATCATTTGGAGTAATTGCTCCATCAGATAATGGCTCACCAGCACGGATGAAATCATTCTCCTGTACCAAAATGTGCTTAGAAAGCGACACCATGTATTTCTTGATCACACCATCCTTAGATTCGATGATAATCTCTCGGTTACCTCGCTTGATACCTCCGTAAGAAACTACCCCGTCGATTTCAGAAACTACCGCCGGATTAGACGGGTTACGTGCTTCGAAGAGTTCAGTTACTCGTGGAAGACCACCGGTAATATCTCGAGTTTTACCTACAGATCGAGGGATTTTAACAAGGATTTGGCCAGACTTCACTTTGTCACCCAAGTCAACTGCCAAGTGGGCACCAACTGGGATGTTGTAAGACTTGCTATCCTCGCCGTACTCAACTACGATCGCAGGGTTCTTCGTTCTATCTTTAGTTTCGATGATTACTTTCTCACGGAATCCTGTCTGATCATCGGCTACTTCTTTGAAAGTAACACCTTCAACGATCGACTCGAAATCAATCTTTCCGTCAAATTCGGAAAGAATAACAGCGTTGTATGGATCCCAAGTACAAAGTGAATCACCTTTCGCTACCTTCTGACCATCTTTCACATTCAAGATAGCTCCGTAAGGAACGTGATTTGACACTAGGGTCTTGCCGCTTTTCGCTTCATTGATTCGAATCTCACCAGATCGTCCCATTACTACTGTGACAGGCTCTCCATCCTTATTGGTGGTCTCGATGAATCTCAATTCCTCGTCGAATTCAACAACTCCTTCAAATTTAGCATTGATACTTGCATCAACTGCCATGTTGGAAGCTGTACCACCGACGTGGAATGTACGAAGTGTCAACTGAGTACCTGGTTCACCGATGGACTGTGCAGCAATTACACCGACAGATTCACCTGTATGAGCCATTTTACCAGTAGCAAGGTTTCTTCCGTAACACTTAGAACAAACTCCTCTACGAGTTTCGCAAGTCAATACGGATCGAATTTCAACTTCTTCGATTGCAGAATCATCTACCTTAGCAGCGATTTCGTCGTCAATCTCTACTCCTGCAGGAATGATCAATTTATCTGAAATCGGATCATACACGTCGTGAACAGATACTCGTCCTAGGATTCGCTCAGAAAGTGGCTCTACAATATCTTCATTGTCTTTGAGTGGCTGTACAACCAATCCTCTTAGCGTACCGCAATCATCTTCAGTGACGATCATATCCTGAGCCACGTCAACCAAACGACGAGTCAAATAACCCGCATCGGCTGTTTTCAAGGCTGTATCTGCAAGACCCTTTCGAGCACCGTGTGTGGAGATAAAGTACTCCAATACATCAAGACCCTCTTTGAAGTTTGAAAGGATTGGGTTTTCGATGATTTCACCTACAGAACCTTGAAGGTTCTTCTGTGGCTTGGCCATCAAACCTCTCATACCACCCAACTGACGAATCTGCTCACGAGAACCTCGGGCTCCGGAGTGCATCATCATGTAGATCGCATTAAATCCTTGCTTATCTTCCTCCATCTGCTTCATCAAGATGTTAGTCAGATGAGAGTTAGTTCTTGTCCAGATATCAATTACTTGGTTGTATCGCTCATTGTCTGTGATAAGACCCATTAGATAGTTGTTCCAAACAACATCTACTTCTTCTTTTGCCTTATCAATCATCGGATCTTTCTCATCCGGAATGATGACATCATTCAGACCCATAGACAACCCACCTTGATAGGCCATTTGGAAACCAAGGTGCTTGATATCATCCAGGAATTGAGCAGTTCGGGCTACACCGCAAACCTTCACAACTTTGGCAATGATTTGCTGAAGCTTTTTCTTAGTCAATAGTTCGTTGACATAGCCTACTTCTTCTGGTACAAATTGATTGAAAATCAATCGTCCAGCTACCGTGTCAATAAGCTCAGATTTGATCTCTCCATCTGCGGAGCGAACATTTACCTTACACTTAATGTAAGCATGCTTGGAAATTTGACCCTCGTTAAGAGCAATGATTACTTCCTCTTGGCTGTAGAAGGTCATTCCCTCTCCGGCTACCGGCTCTTCCTCAGTAGATTTTTTACCCTTAGTCACGTAGTAAAGACCCAATACCATATCCTGAGAAGGAACAGTAATTGGAGCACCGTTGGCAGGGTTCAAAATATTGTGTGAAGAAAGCATCAAAGTAGATGCCTCTAGGATAGCTTCATGTCCAAGTGGAACGTGTACCGCCATTTGGTCACCGTCAAAGTCAGCGTTGAAGGCTGTACAAACGAGTGGGTGCAATTGGATCGCTTTTCCTTCGATCAATTTTGGCTGGAAAGCCTGAATACCCAAACGGTGAAGGGTTGGAGCACGGTTGAGAAGAACAGGGTGCCCTTTCAACACATTTTCCAAAATATCCCAAACGACAGGATCTTTCCGATCCACAATTTTCTTAGCAGATTTTACAGTCTTAACAATTCCTCTTTCGATCAACTTTCTGATGATAAAAGGCTTGAAAAGCTCTGCTGCCATATTTTTAGGAAGACCGCACTCGTGAAGCTTCAATTCAGGACCTACTACGATCACCGAACGACCGGAGTAATCCACACGCTTACCGAGCAAATTCTGACGGAATCGACCTTGCTTACCTTTCAACATATCGGAAAGGGACTTCAGGGCACGATTTCCATCGGATCTTACCGCATTTACTTTTCTTGAGTTGTCAAATAGTGAATCGACAGCTTCCTGAAGCATTCGCTTTTCGTTTCTCAAAATCACCTCAGGTGCTTTGATATCGATCAAACGCTTCAATCGGTTGTTTCGAATGATTACACGACGGTAAAGGTCATTCAAATCAGAAGTTGCAAATCGACCTCCATCCAAAGGAACCAATGGTCTCAATTCAGGTGGAATCACAGGTACCATGCGGACGATCATCCACTCAGGTCTGTTTTCGATTCGCGTACGTGCATCACGGAATGCCTCTACTACTTTCAATCGCTTCAGCGCTTCAGCCTTCCGCTGCTGGGAAGTATCTGTAGCCGCCTGGTGGCGAAGAGAGTAAGATAGATCATCCAAATCCAATCGAGCAAGAAGCATTTCCAATGCCTCCGCACCCATTTTGGCAATGAATTTATTAGGATCATCGTCATCCAAAAGATGGTTTTCTTTTGGAAGCTTATCCATGATATCGAGGTATTCGTCCTCAGTCAAAAAGTCAAGATACTGAATACCGTCTTCAGCTTTAATACCAGCTTGAACTACCGCATATCGCTCATAATATACGATTTGATCTAGCTTTTTGGTAGGAAGTCCCAATAGGTAACCAATTTTGTTTGGAAGGGACTTGAAATACCAAATATGGGCAACTGGAACTACCAATTCGATATGTCCCATTCGCTCACGTCGTACTTTCTTCTCGGTCACCTCTACACCACAACGGTCGCAGATAATGCCCTTGTATCTGATGCGCTTGTATTTGCCACAATGACACTCCCAGTCTTTGACCGGACCAAATATCCGCTCGCAGAACAAACCGCCCATCTCAGGCTTGTAAGTTCTGTAGTTGATAGTTTCTGGCTGGGTCACTTCACCATTTGAACTATCCAGAATAGATTCTGGGCTAGCCAAACTGATGGTGACTCTCGAAAAGTCATTGTTGAGTTTTTTGTTTTTTCTGAACGCCATAGTTTATAGAAAGATATGTGAAGGGCGGTTTCCCGCCCAATTGAGCCAAATTAGTCTAAGGTGATTTCTAATGCCAAACCTCTCAATTCATGAACCAATACATTGAATGATTCGGGGATATTTGGTTTTGGCAGGTTCTCACCCTTAACAATCGCTTCGTATGCTTTTGCACGGCCAATTACGTCATCAGACTTAACCGTCAAAATCTCCTGCAACACGTGTGATGCACCGAATGCTTCCAATGCCCATACTTCCATCTCTCCGAATCGCTGTCCACCAAATTGGGCTTTACCACCCAATGGCTGCTGCGTGATCAAAGAGTAAGGACCGATGGATCTTGCGTGCATTTTGTCGTCTACCAAGTGACCAAGTTTCAGCATGTAGGTTATACCTACAGTCACCGGCTGATCAAATCTGACGCCTGATAGACCATCGTATAGGTAAGTTCGGCCATATGGAGGTAAACCTGCTGCTTCCAACTCTGCAGAAACCTCTTCCATAGAAGCTCCATCAAAGATTGGAGTGGCATATTTCTTACCAAGTTTCTGACCAGCCCATGCCAATACAGTTTCGAAGATCTGTCCGATGTTCATTCGGGAAGGCACACCCAGTGGATTCAATACAATGTCCATTGGAGTACCATCTTCCAAGAATGGCATATCTTCATCTCTTACGATTCTTGCCACGATACCTTTGTTACCGTGACGACCTGCCATTTTATCTCCTACTTTCAATTTACGCTTCTTGGCTACGTATACTTTTGCCAATTTCACGATACCTGCAGGAAGCTCATCGCCTACCTCCAAAGTAAATCGCTCACGCTTAAATTGACCGGAAATCTCATTACGAGCATTGGTGTAGTTTTTCACCAATTGTACAATGAGTGAATTGGTATGTGCATCATCTGTCCAGTCATCTAGGATGATGTCTGAGATCAAATTAGCTTCTTCTGGCACATTGTAGTTAGACTCATCCCGATAAGGGTTCTTAGCAGGGAAGAGGTTATTTTCAATGTTCTTATGATTGAATTTCTGTCCCTTGCTGATAATCTCATCACCAAACTTATGCTTGACACCCAATGATGTCTTTCCGTCAAGAATATTGACCAATTTGGTGATCATTCGAGCACGGATTCCAAGAAGGTCCTTGGAGTATTTTGCTTTCAGTTTTTCAACCTCCGCTTTTGCCTTAGCACGTACATCCTTGTCCTTCTTAGGTCTTGAGAATAGTTTGGTTTCGATTACCACTCCGTTCAATGATGGAGAAGCTTTCAAAGAAGCATCTTTCACATCGCCTGCTTTGTCACCGAAGATGGCTCGTAGAAGCTTCTCTTCTGGTGTAGGATCAGTTTCACCTTTTGGAGTAATCTTACCAATGATGATATCGCCTTCTTTGATTTCCGCACCTACAGTGATGATACCGTTTTCATCCAAGTGCTTGACAGCTTCCTCGGATACGTTTGGAATTTCAGAAGTCAATTCTTCCTCTCCACGCTTGGTATCCCGAACTTCAAGTTGGAATTCTTCTACGTGAATGGAAGTAAATATATCCTCACGAACAACTCGCTCAGAAATAACGATCGCATCCTCGAAGTTGTAACCCTGCCAAGGCATGTAAGCTACTCTTAGGTTTTTACCCAGTGCAAGCTCACCATTGTTGGTAGAGTAACCTTCTACCAAAACTTGACCCTTTTCCACTTTTTGACCATGCAAAACAAGTGGTGTCAGGTTTATTGTAGTGTCTTGGTTAGTTCTTCTGAATTTGATCAGATCATATGTTTTATATTCATCCGTGAAGTTGACCAACAACTCATCGTCAGATAGGTCGTATTTGACACGGATTTTTGTAGCATCTACGTAGTCCACCACACCGCTTGCCTCAGCAATGATCAATGATCTAGAATCGATAGCAGCTTTTCCTTCAAGTCCAGTACCTACGATTGGTGCTTCAGCTTTCAACAATGGAACTGCCTGACGCTGCATATTGGAACCCATCAAAGCTCGGTTTGCATCATCATGCTCCAAGAATGGAATCAACGAAGCAGCAACAGATACAATCTGATTAGGAGCTACGTCCATGTAACTGATTTCGTTTGGCTCCAACACAGGGAAATCACCTTCATATCTAGCCTTCACACGATCATTTACAAAAGATCCTTTCTCATCCAATGGTGCATTGGCCTGAGCGATGTTATGATTATCCTCTTCTTCAGCGGTAAGGAAGACAATATCCTCCTTCTTCATCCCTACTTTGCCTTCTTTTACTTGGCGATAAGGAGTTTCCAAGAAGCCCATTGAATTCACTTTTGCGTGAACACAAAGGGAGGAAATCAAACCAATATTTGGACCTTCAGGCGTTTCGATCGTACAAAGACGCCCATAGTGCGTATAGTGAACGTCACGAACCTCGAAACCTGCACGCTCTCTGGAAAGACCACCTGGACCTAAGGCAGAAAGTCTACGCTTGTGGGTCAACTCAGCCAATGGATTGGTTTGATCCATAAACTGAGAAAGTTGGTTGGTTCCGAAGAAAGAGTTGATTACTGAAGAAAGCGTACGCGCGTTAATCAAATCAACTGGCTTGAAATCTTCGTTGTCACGAACGTTCATTCGCTCACGGATGGTTCTGGCCATTCTAGCCAAACCTACACCAAACTGACTGTAAAGCTGCTCGCCTACAGTACGCACACGTCTATTAGACAAGTGGTCAATATCATCGACAACCGCTTTAGAATTGATCAAACCGATCAAGTATTTAACGATATTGATGATATCCTCTTTGGTAAGGACGATTTTCTCAGAATCGATGTCGAGACCCAGTTTTTTGTTGATTCTATAGCGACCAACTTCTCCTAGATCATAACGCTTGTCAGAGAAGAACAAGGAGTGAATTACCTCACGGGCAGTAGCCTCATCAGGAGCTTCAGTATTTCTCAACTGACGATAAATCACTTCTACCGCTTCCTTCTCAGAGTTTGAGTTATCTTTTTGTAAAGTATTGTAGATGATGGAGTAGTCAGCAATGTTGACATCTTCTCTGTGGAGAATGATGCTCTTAGAGCCTGAATCCAAGATCATTTCAATATCTTCCTCAGTAAGGACCGTATCACGTTCTAATAGAACCTCATTTCGGTCGATAGAAACTACCTCACCAGTATCCTCATCCACAAAGTCCTCTACCCATGTTCTCAAAACACGTGCAGCCAACTTACGGCCTGCAGCTTTTTTAAGGGCAGTTTTAGTGGCATTCACTTCCTCAGAAAGACCGAATAGATCCAAGATATCTTTATCTGAACCGTATCCAATAGCTCTAAGAAGTGTGGTTACCGGGAATTTTTTCTTACGATCGATATAAGCATACATGACATTGTTGATGTCAGTTGCAAACTCGATCCAAGAACCTTTGAAAGGAATAATTCGAGCGGAATAAAGCTTGGTACCGTTGGTGTGCTTACTTTGAGCAAAGAAGACACCTGGAGATCGGTGAAGCTGGGAAACGATCACTCGCTCAGCCCCATTGATCACAAATGAACCTTTTTCGGTCATGTATGGAAGATTTCCTAAAAATACTTCCTGCTCGATGGTTTCAAAGTCCTCATTATCTTCATCGTGGCAAAGCAACCTCAATTTTGCCTTGAGTGGAACAGAGTAGGTTAGTCCGCGCTCGATACACTCTCCGACGCTGTATTTAGGAGGGTCAACTGCATAGTCAATAAACTCCAAGGTGAAGTTTTCACGGGAATCAGAAATTGGGAAATTCTCTGAAAAAACCTTGAATAATCCGTCTGCTCTTCGCTTCTCAGCAGGTGTATCCAGTTGGAAAAAGTCCTTGAAGGACTGCAACTGAATATCGAGAAAATCCGGATAGTCTTTGACCACCTTAATGGAGGAGAAACTTTTCCTTTCGGTTTGATTCTTGATAGCCAAGGTAGTGTGTGTTTTAGTGATATTTAATAACGGAATGCGACAATTATCGCTTAGAATAATGCAATTTTTACCCTGTGCATAAACAGGAAAAGACCTGACTTACTTTAGTCAGGTCTTAGGGCAATACCTAAACCAAGGGTTCAGGTTTTGCCAAATTATTTGATCTCTACTTCAGCACCAGCTTCTTCAAGAGACTTCTTCAAAGCCTCAGCTTCGTCTTTAGCGATACCTTCTTTCAATGCTTTAGGAGCGGAGTCAACCAATTCCTTTGCATCTTTCAATCCAAGACCAGTCAATTCTTTCACAAGCTTAACTACTGCAAGCTTCTGACCACCGGCTGCCTTCAATACCACGTCAAAAGAAGTCTTCTCTTCTTCTGCTGCGCCACCATCAGCACCACCAGCAGCTGGTCCAGCTACTGCTACAGCTGCAGCTGCAGGCTCGATACCATACTGATCCTTAAGGATATCTGTCAATTCTTTAACCTCTTTTACAGTCAAGTTAACCAACTGATCTGCAAGTTGTGTTAGATCTGCCATTTTATTGTAAAGTTTAAATTTTCGTTGTTAAATGTGTGAATTTTTACTGCTCGCCTCTTTCTTCCAAAGCCTTCAAAACACCACCTAGGTTGTTTTGACCACTCTGAAGTGCAGAGATCAAGTTCATAGCAGGAGATTGCAAAAGACCCAAGAGGTCTCCAAGCAATTCTTGCTTAGATTTAAGTTTGGACAGCATTTCAAGATTTGCTTCACCTACGATTACATCAGAATCGATGGAAGCTCCTTTGAATACTGGTCTGGTTTCTTTTTTACCCAACTTCTTACGGAAGTCAAGCAAAACTTTCGCCGGTAGATTACTTGTCTCTTTGGAGAAAATAATACCAGAGAAACCTTTCAATGTATCATCCAACTGAGAGAAGTCTGCATCGAGATTCTCCAATGCTTTTTTGATCAAGGTGTTTTTGTACACTTTGTACTCCACTCCTTTTTCAAAGCATGTACGTCGGAAAGCATTCACCTGTGCTACAGTAAACCCGGAAGCATCTGTAACATAGAAGAAAGGGTTTTCTCTGAATTTCTCGGTAAGACCGTCGATTATTTCTTTTTTCTCTTCTCTAGTCATGATTTAGATACCTTGAAAACTACCCTTGTCTAGTTTGATGCCCGGAGACATCGTACTGGATAGATGAATACTTCTAAAATAAGTTCCCTTTGCGGAAGCTGGTTTCAGCTTGGAGATGGTTTGGATAAGTTCATTTACGTTCTCCTGAATTTTCTCAGGGGTAAAAGATACTTTTCCTACGCTTGCGTGAATAATTCCAAACTTATCTACCTTGAAATCAATCTTACCAGCCTTCACCTCTTTTACAGCTTTACCTACTTCTAGGGTTACTGTTCCTGCTTTAGGGTTTGGCATTAGTCCTCTAGGACCCAATACCCTACCTAGTCTACCTACTTTTGCCATCACGTTAGGCATAGTGATAATGACATCAATGTCAGTCCACCCACCTTCGATCTTAGCAATGTAGTCGTCCAATCCAACGTAGTCTGCGCCTGCTTCTTTCGCTTCTTCCTCTTTATCGGGTGTACAAAGAACCAATACTTTAGTGTCTTTACCAGTACCGTGAGGTAGAGCTACTACACCTCTGACCATTTGATCTGCTTTACGAGGATCAACGCCAAGGCGTACATCCACATCAACAGATGCGTCAAATTTAGTGTCAGTAATCTCTTTTACGATCGTAGAAGCGGCCTCCAGGGAGTACACTTGGCTTGGGTCGTACTTAGAAAGAGCTTCTTTTTGCTTTTTTGTTAACTTAGCCATAGTTGTATAATTATTCTTCCCAAGGGGCTTTTCCAGATACTGTGATACCCATACTACGTGCAGTCCCTGCTACCATTCGCATGGCAGACTCCACTTTGAAAGCATTTAAGTCAGGCATTTTCACCTCCGCTATCTCCTTTACCTGATCCCAGGTAACAGATCCTACCTTCTTACGGTTAGGCTCCGCAGATCCGCCTTTGATTTTTGCTGCTTCCAAAAGCAGGTTTGCTGCTGGTGGAGTTTTTACAACAAAATCGAAAGACTTATCCGAGTAGATTGTAATCAATACAGGACACGTTTGACCCATTTTGTCTTGGGTACGTGCATTGAACTGCTTACAAAACTCCATGATATTCAAACCCTTGGAACCAAGAGCTGGACCTACTGGAGGCGACGGGTTAGCCTGGCCACCTTTCACTTGCAGTTTTAAATAACCAGTGATTTCCTTAGCCATTGCTTAGTCTTGTTTTTCTACTTGTATAAAGTTTAATTCAACAGGAGTATTTCGTCCGAAGATCTTGACCATAACATTCAATTTCTTCTTGTCATCAAATATCTCCTCAATCGTCCCGGTAAATCCACTGAAGGGTCCATCCATTACTTTTACGGACTCTCCGACTATAAATGGTGTATCCAGCTTCTCGGCAAACTCATCAATCTCCTCAACCTTTCCTAAGATACGGTTGACTTCTGACTGGCGTAATGGTTCAGGGGTTTTGGAAGCTCCCCCCTGGCTTGATCCAAGAAACCCGATTACTCCCGGAATACTCGTTATTACGTGATTGGCCTCTCCATTCGATAGATCTGCGTTGACAAGCACATAGCCTGGAAAGAAATTCTTCTCCCGGACTCGCTTTTTGCCATTTCGCATTTCATATACTTTCTCAGAGGGAATCAGTACATCAGGAATAAATTCATCCAACTTTTGCCTGACAATTTCATTGTCAAGGTAGGTCTTCGCTTTTTTTTCCTGTCCTGCTACTACTCTGAGTACGTACCACTTATGTTCGGCCATGCTGTAATTTCAATTCAATTAAAACAAATCATAAAACCATGTCATGATATTTTCGAATCCTAGATCCACTCCACCAATAAACAGTGCAAAGATCAGTGACGCTACCAATACCAATACGGCAGAATTCTGGAGAAATGAGTACTTCGGCCAGGTGACCTTGTTCTTCATTTCGTCGTAAGACTCGAGGACAAAGTTTTTTAAATTCATATTGATTCGCTTGCTAGCACGGGCAGAGAGATTCGAACTCCCATCAACGGTTTTGGAGACCGCTATTCTGCCATTGAACTATGCCCGTGTGTTTGATCGCTCTCCAAACGGGAACGCAAAATTAGATATAAGTGCCTTAAGAAACAAATGCGATCCCAAAAAACTTTAGGATCGCATTGTTAATTAAGTATAATATGTATTAGTCTAGGATTTCAGTAACCTGACCGGCTCCTACTGTACGACCACCTTCACGGATCGCAAATCGAAGACCTTTCTCCAAAGCTACTGCATTAAGCAAATTAACTTCGATAGTTACGTTATCGCCTGGCATAACCATTTCAACGTTTTCTGGAAGCTTGATCTCTCCAGTCACGTCTGTAGTTCTCAAGTAGAACTGAGGACGGTATTTGTTGAAGAAAGGAGTATGACGTCCCCCTTCTTCTTTAGAAAGAACGTAAACCTCAGCCTTGAAGTGAGCGTGAGGAGTTACAGATCCAGGCTTACAGATAATCATTCCACGCTTGATTTGCGCTTTTTCGATACCTCTAAGCAATAGACCTACGTTATCACCAGCTTCACCTCTGTCCAAAATCTTACGGAACATCTCCACACCTGTAACAGTGGATTTCAATCCTTCAGCGCCCATACCGATGATGTCAACTGCTTCACCGGAATTGATTACGCCTCTTTCGATTCTACCGGTAGCTACTGTACCTCTACCTGTGATAGAGAATACATCTTCTACTGGCATCAAGAAATCTTTATCAATAGCTCTCTCAGGAAGCGGAATATGATTATCCACTGCATCCATCAATTCGATGACTGTCTTTTCCCACTTATCTTCGCCGTTCAATGCACCTAGTGCAGAACCTTGGATTACCGGAATGTTATCACCGTCAAATTCATAGAAAGAAAGCAATTCTCTAACTTCCATTTCTACTAGCTCAAGAAGTTCCTCATCGTCAACCATGTCAACTTTGTTAAGGAATACAACTAGAGCAGGTACACCTACCTGACGAGCCAAAAGGATGTGCTCACGTGTTTGTGGCATTGGTCCGTCTGTAGCTGCTACCACTAGAATAGCTCCGTCCATTTGAGCGGCACCTGTAACCATGTTCTTCACATAATCAGCGTGTCCTGGACAGTCTACGTGTGCATAATGTCTGTTTGCTGTTTGATACTCTACGTGAGAGGTGTTGATAGTAATACCTCTTTCTTTTTCTTCTGGCGCGTTGTCGATAGAAGAGAAATCTCGTAGTTCGGAAAGACCCTGCTTAGCCAACACAGTAGTGATAGCTGCAGTCAATGTAGTTTTCCCATGGTCCACGTGTCCAATCGTACCGATATTTACGTGCGGCTTGGAACGGTCGAATGTTGCTTTTGCCATGCTTGAAAATCCTCAGTTTAAGTTTAAAGATATGTTTAGTTTAATTATAAGCCGTTAAGAGCCAACGACGGGATTTGAACCCGTGACCCCTTCCTTACCAAGGAAGTACTCTACCCCTGAGCTACGTCGGCTTTTACCCGATGCCCTCCTCAGAAAGGCATAGAGCGGGAGACGAGGCTCGAACCCGCGACCTGCAGCTTGGAAGGCTGCCGCTCTACCAACTGAGCTACTCCCGCTTTTAATCTTTTAGAGAATACTTCCTCTACTTTTTGCCCTGCAAAACTAGGAAAAAATTTTACAATTCGGCAATGTGGGGGAAACAGGATTCGAACCTGTGAAGACATAAGTCAACGGATTTACAGTCCGTCCCAGTTGGCCGCTTTGGTATTCCCCCTTGTCTGCTTTTCAGTAAATTACAAACGCTATTCGTCGTAACGGATGGCAAAATTATAGGCTTTTCACAAAGTTTCAAAGCATCCAAATTATTTTTCCGAATATTTTATTGAAATAAGTTTTAATACCCTTAAAATCAACATATTAATTTTCATCCTCAAAGCTCTGAAGGAAGTACTGAAAGTAATTTTTGATCTGGGGGTTAGTCTCTTTCAAGGCAATTTCCTGCAATTGCTTCACCAAGTGCTCATCGTCAGCAAATCCCAAAAGCCCTTGAAATGCTCCCAATCGGACAAAAACTTGTGGATTATTTTGCATCTGATCCAACAAGTAGGCCTTAGCTTCATCAGCTCCTTCTTCCGGATTAGACACAAAATACTCGCTGAAATAACCCAAAAAATAATACAAGCCCTCACCACTCAATACAGAAAGCTTAGAGCGAAACCAATCTCCCTTACCCTGAACTTCCTCATTGAGGAAGTATTCTGCGACAGGCACGAGTACCCGATAATTGCTTTCCGATTCAAATCGCTCAAATAAGTCAGCATCAAGTCGCTCGGTAGTGACATTATTCATAGCCATCAAGGCAGAACTGACGATCAAATACGAGGAATCATTCACGTATCGGCTCAGGTCAGGATAATATTTGTCGGCATTCAAGGAACCTAACACGTCGATGGCTCCTGCCCGAACGGAATTTCTTTCGTCATTGTCAGCAATCCGGTAAATAGATTCCTCCATTCCTTCTGATATCCATTCTGGGTTGCTCTGAAGAATATTCAGCGTCAACTCTCGAATACTCCAAAAAGGATCATTCAGCCCTTCTGCTAATAGTGGCTTCAACTTATCCTCTTCTACTCTACTCACCAAGCTATCTAAAGCTTCATATCTCGCGATTCCCAACTGAGATTCTTGAAACTGCCGCACATAATGATCTGATGAAAATCCCTCTTTCAGCTTTGTCAGTAAATTTTTGCCCTCATCGAAATAGGCTTGTGTCAGTGGGAATTTATTTTCAAGTGCAAACTGCTGATAACCTTTCTCCAAAATAAATCGTCTGCTTTTTCGCTCTTCACCTTCGTACCAACTGATCTCGAAAGGCAATTTATACAAAGGAGAAAGAGAAAGATCCTGCATTTGCTCCACGGTGATCAAAAGATTCTCAGGAATGGAGTAATCAATCGAAACCTTGAGCTCTGGGTGTCCCTTATCCAGAAACCACTGGTTGAAAAACCAATTCAAATCTTCCCCGCTGACCTTTTCAAATGCCAACCGTAGATCGTGCACCTCCACGCTTTGGAATGCATGGGAAGTAAGATAGAGATTCAGCCCGCTAAAAAACAACTCATCGCCCAAGTAATCACGAAGCATGTGTAGAATCACTCCTCCTTTGGAATAGGAATGAGCATCAAACATATCCTCGGCGTCTTCATAATCAAAACGAATCAGATTCACCTGCTTGGTTTCCGCTTCCTGAAAATAAGTTTCCATCTCGACTATCAATTTCAGTTTGGCAAGGTCATCTCCATATTTATGCTCGTTCCACAAATATTCACTGTAGTTTGCAAAAGCCTCATTCAAGGTCAAATTGGCCCAGGACTCGGTCGTCACCAAGTCCCCAAACCACTGATGAAAAAGTTCGTGAGCGATGATGTAATCCCACTCTGAGTCGATTGCCTCCCGCTCCGTGAGTCGCAATTCTTCCATAAAAATGGATGCAGTAGTATTTTCCATTGCACCAGAGACAAAGTCCCGCACGACAATCTGATCGTACTTAGGCCAAGGATATTTTACCTGAAGCAAATCTTCAAAATAGCGGATCATTTCCGGGGTATGCTTAAAAACTTTCGCCGCCCCAGCTCCATATCCTTTTTCTACATAGTAGTTGACAGGCATACCATCCAACTCTCTCTCCACCACATCAAACTCACCAATCGCGACTGCAGCAAGGTAAGGAGCATGAGGCAAATCCATTCTCCAGGTATCTTGGCGCATCCCATCTGCAAGCGGTTTTTGGGAAATCAGCACGCCATTACTGACGGTGGTAAGATTATCTTTCACTGTCAAATGGATGGTCTGAGTAAAGCGCTCATTAGGTTTGTCGATAGTCGGAAACCATTTACTGTTGTACTCAGTCTCCCCTTGGGTCCAAATCATGGTAGGCTTGCCCGGAACGGTGTCCAAAGGATCAATAAAGTACAAACCCTTGGTGTCGGTAATAGCCAAGTTGTCCGAGCCTGAATTTCGCTCTGGAAAAGCGGTGTATTTTACCCGAATAGAAAATGTATCGCTTGGGCTAACAGACTTGGGAAGATAAATCATCAACTGCTTGTAGTCATAGCGATAATTGGTGGATGTCTCCTCTCCATCGTCAGAGAAATAAATGGACCCAGGTTCAAAATCTTTTGCATCCAAAACCAATATAGATTGAGCTTTGGCATAGGGAGTGATGGTCAAAATAGCTTCACCCATCACCGCCTGCTGCTCATAATCAAAGTGCAAATCCAGTTCGGTATCCAAAATATCAAACTCTCTGGTAGCCGCCGCCCGGTAGTTTGCAATTGCCGCCTCCTTTTGCCTTAAAAGCTGCATTGCCATCAGTGAATCATCTGAATTAGAATCATCACTTTCTATTTGAGCAATAGGTTCTAGGTTGCTGACAGCTTCTTTAGGAGGCAGTTCTTGGGTAGATTTACAGGCGATAGTAAAGGTCAATAAACCTGAAATCATCCAAATAAGATTCTTTCCCAAAATATTCTTTGGCTTCGTGTGCATTTATTGGATATTTGACAAATTTCAGAAAACTCAAAATAAATCTTGAAGGCCTAAATTAACAGGAATGTTTTCAGCAACCATCAATGACAAAACCTTTTCGGTTGAAAAAAACGAAAAGGGCATCACCGTGGCAGATAAATTGGTCGATTGGGATATCCAGCCCATCGACGGACGGAAGTTCCACCTGATCAAAAACCATCAGTCCTATGAAGCAGAATTGGTAAGTATCGACAAAGAATCCAAAATACTTCAAATACGCCTAAATAAAAAGCTGGTTGAGGTATCTTTGAAAGATCGCTTTGATCTCTTGCTTGAAGAAATGGGTATGGAAGACGTGGCTGGTTCGGCGGTTCAGGATATCAAAGCACCGATGCCAGGGCTGATTTTGGATTTGAAAGTAAAGCCCGGAGATGAAGTCAAGAAAG
>LJXT01000081.1 GCA_001314815.1 Algoriphagus marincola HL-49 | reverse complement strand
TTCCATTTTCTCTTTCAACTCTGCCAAAGCATCCAAATCACCTAGCGTAGACTTTTCAGCTGGCTCAGAGGAAGAAGTTTCTTTCTTCTTAGGAGCCTTCTTAGCAGGAGCTGGCTTCACATCTTCACGGAATGTAGCAGTGTAAGACAATACAATTCGCTTGTCATCCTTGGAGAATTCCATCACTTTGAAATCCAAAGACTCACCAACCTCAACTTGAGATCCGTCTTCTTTCTCCAAGTTTTTGGAAGTAGCAAATCCTTCTAGTCCATAAGGAAGCTCCAATACTGCACCTTTGTCATTCTTAGAAACAACAGTACACTTGTGATCCGAACCGATTGGGAATACACTTTCGAAAGTATCCCATGGATTCTCTTCAAGCTGCTTATGTCCCAAGGCCAATCTTCTGTTTTCTACATCAAGCTCCAATACAGCTACATCAAGCTCATCACCTACTTTCACAAACTCAGATGGGTGCTTGATTTTCTTAGTCCAAGAAAGGTCAGATACGTGAACCAGACCGTCGATACCCTCTTCCATTTCTAGGAAAAGGCCGAAGTTAGTCAAGTTACGAACCACACCTTTGTGCTTGGTACCTACCGCATATTTGGTAGACATATCTTCCTTAGTCCAAGGATCTTCGGTCAATTGCTTGATACCCAAAGACATTTTTCTTTCATCCTTGTCCAAAGTCAAGACTACTGCTTCGATTTCGTCTCCTACTTTCACGAAGTCAGCTGGGTTTCTCAAGTGCTGAGACCAGCTCATTTCAGAAACGTGGATCAATCCTTCAACTCCAGGAGCCAATTCCAAGAACGCACCGTAATCAGCTACATTGACGATCTTACCTTGTACTTTGGAACCAACCTCCAGGCTGCCTGCCAAAGAATCCCAAGGATGGGAAGTCAACTGCTTCATACCTAGTGAAATACGCTTCTTGTCATCATCGAAGTCCAATACAACGATCTGAACTTTCTGGTCAAGCTGCAATACTTCTTCTGGATGATTGATACGTCCCCAAGAGATGTCTGTGATGTGAAGGAGCCCATCTACACCACCCAAATCGATGAATACACCGAAGTTGGTCATGTTCTTGATCACACCTTCCAATACCTGACCTTTCTCTAGGTTGTTGAGGATTTCTGCTTTTTGCTTCTCGAGATCTTTCTCGATCAAGACTTTGTGAGAAACGACTACGTTATCGTTAGCGTGGTTGATTTTCACCACTTTCACTTCCATTTTCTTACCTACATAGATATCGAAATCTCTGATAGGCTTCACATCAATCTGAGAACCTGGCAAGAAGGCTTCTACCCCGTAGATATCTACGATCAAACCACCTTTGGTTCTACGCTTTACAAGACCTTCGATCACGCTGTCATTTTCATAAGCGCTCTCGATATCCTGCCAAGCCTTGACGATTTTGGCTTTTTTACGGGAAAGGATCAACTGACCCAAAGCATTCTCCTGCTCTTCGATGAATACTTCTACTTCGTCACCCGGCTTGATGGATTCCAAGTCACGGAATTCGTTCAATGGAACCAAGCCATCGGATTTGAAACCAATGTTGATGATCACGTCCTTGTCGTTCACACCTACTACAGTTCCTTTGATCACTTCTTTCTCCGTGATCTCGTTCAATGTACCCTCATACATCGCGGCCATTTGCTCACGCTGCTCTTTGGAGTACCCTTCTCCGAATCCTTTGGTCTCGAAGTTTTCCCAGTTAAAATCTGAATTGTTTGACATAATAGTGTTTGATCCTTGTAATTCCGGACCACTTCCGGATCATGAAGTGGCGGTTTTTTGTTTGAAGATCAATGCTTTAGACTATCCCAAAGCATCCCGCTCACCCGAACGGACTGCAAAGGTACTGATTTTCTGTAATTTCAAGAAAACCCTGTAAAAATTTCAGCGGATAGAATCATTTTGAAAAAACTTTGGAAATTGTCCTTTAAAAGAAAAAGCCCCGAAACGCATCGGGGCTTGTGCAAGCAAAGAGTTAAAGGATTATTTTCGAACCCAAAAATAACGATTATTTCGGATGATCAAGTTCTTCCAATGGATTTATACGATTTACTCAGCCTTGATTTTCATCATCTTGATGATTTTGCTTGGGCTATTTATGGTCATTCCTTCCTTGATTTCTGAACGTGGCGATCGAATTTCCTTTTTCTTTATCCGACTGTGGGCGGGAACCTGGTCTTTCCTCTCCGGGATACGCTATCAGGTAGAGGGTCTGGAGTATGTCGACCATACACAGCCCTACATTTTCATTTTCAATCACCGTTCTTTTGTTGACGCACCGGTCATCCCTATGGCTATTCCTCAAACTCTGAAAGCCCTTGGGAAAATGGAGCTTTCAAAGATCCCGGTTTTCGGTTGGATTGTGGGTAGGTTTGCCATTTGGGTAGATCGAACCTCCACCGAGTCCAGAAGAAAAAGCCTAGAAAAATTGGTCGAGTTACTCTCCAAAGGCAAATCCGCGGTCGTGGCACCGGAAGGGACCCGAAATGACAGCTCAGAAACCCTGCTGCCTTTTCACAAAGGAGCTTTTCGCCTTTCCATCGAAAGCCAAATCCCCATTTTACCCATGGCAGTAATAGGTGCGGATCGAATCATGAAACGGGGATCGATCTTACTCAGACCAGGAAAAATCAGGATTTATTTCTCAGAAGCTTTACAGCCTCCCCATCCCTCACCCACTGCTGTGGATGAATACACTGCCAAGTGCCGCAACCGACTCGAGGCTATGCTTCTGGCGCATGAGGAAGATTGACGGTTCCCTCATCTTCTACTAAATAGTCTCCTGTCAAATCCTCAAAAGCGGCATAGATTGCTAAATAGCTAACGGGGCCTGTCACCAAAAGACCTACCCCTAAAAAGAGCAAGCCTACTAGATTAATCACTAATAGGAGTAATAGAAATGCGAAAAAACGCCACCAGATTTTGGTAATCAGCTTCCTGCTAAATTCCATCGAGGTCCAAAACTCCAAACCAGCAAATAACACAAATGGCATGGCAAAGGTATAAGCCACTGCCAAATAGATCCCTGGAATAATCAGTGCAATAATCCCCAAAATAGTCAGAATACCGACTACCAGATTAACCACTATCACCGGAAACCAAAACTTGAAGCCATCGAAAAAGTGATTGAATTCGAGTGGCTCCTCACGGCTAACCCGATTAGCAGCCAAATAAAAGCCTGCTGTCAAAGCTGGAGTGACGAAGATGGAAACAATCCCAGCAAAATCTTCTAGAAACCAGGTAGCTCCCGCAGATATTGCGATTATAATCAGGAAAAAAGCAATAAACATTCCTGGGTTGGAGGTAAACAGCTCCCAGCCTCGTCTTAAGGCCTTATCAATGTCAAAATGTACAGGCCTTTGGAGCATCTGCTCCAGCTTATTCGGATTGATCATGAAAGATTAATTGGTAAAGGCTTCTAAAATATCATGCTTGGTAATAATATGAATATTTCCATTAGCATCTCGTACCAAAACCGCTTTTTCCTTTTCTATCATGGACGAAAGTACATCTAGCGTGCTATCACCAGCTACGAAAGTCATGGAATCTTCCATCACATCGGACACATGTGCGTCCTTCAAAACCGGATTCTCAATGATCTTGGAAAGCAATTTGGTATCGGTGACGCTTCCTACTACTTCCCCTCCGTCCAAAACCGGGATTTGAGATACACTAGTCTTATTCATCAGTGCTATTGCCTCTCTTACTGCATCTGATTTTTTCAAGGCAATCAAACTATAATCTGAAGGACGCTTGGAGATAATGTCCCTAGCCGTAGCAAAGCTTTTATCCTCCAAAAACCCATGATTTCGCATCCAGTCGTCATTGTAAACCTTGCCCAAATACCGCGTACCATGATCTGGTAAAATCACCACCATTTGATCGCCTTCTTTCAAATTTTCTCTCGCCCATTCCAATGCACCATGAACAGCAGCACCACAAGACCATCCGATAAAGAGTCCTTCCTCACGAGCGAGACGACGGGTCATGACCGCAGCATCCTTATCAGTCACTTTGATAAAATGATCAATCACGTCGAAGTTGACATTTTTTGGAAGGATGTCTTCTCCGATTCCTTCTGTCAAATAAGGATAGACCTCCTTTTCGTCGAAGACCCCGGTTTCCTTGTATTTTTTGAAAACTGAACCATAGGTATCAATTCCCACAGTCACAATACTTGGGTTCTGCTCCTTCAAGTAAGTAGCCGTACCACACATGGACCCACCTGTTCCGACTCCTGCAGCATAATGGGTAATCTTTCCGTCAGTGTCCTTCCAAATCTCAGGCCCGGTTGTCTCATAGTGAGCGGCCGTGTTAGACATGTTGTCATACTGATTGGGGTAAAAAGAATTGGGGATATCTGCATTCAATTTCCGAGCAACGGAGTAGTAAGACCTTGGATCTTCAGGAGCAACATTGGTTGGGCAAACGATCACTTCCGCACCTACAGCCTTGAGGATATCAATCTTTTCTTTGGACTGCTTATCAGCCATTGTAAAAATACACTTGTAACCCTTCGCCACAGCTGCCAAAGCAAGCCCCATACCGGTATTACCAGAGGTTCCCTCGATAATGGTACCTCCCGGTTTTAAAATTCCTTCCTTCTCGGCATCCTCCACCATTTTGATAGCCATTCGATCTTTCATCGAGTTGCCTGGATTAAAGTACTCTACCTTCACCAGCACCTCCCCTTTGATGTCTTTGGCTACGCGATTCAATCGGATCATCGGCGTATTACCGATGGTTTCAATGATGGAATTATAAATCATGTCTTCGTTTTATTTGGGTTGGGGCAAAAATAAGAGATTTTTCATCCCCAATAGAAGGAATCGAAAAAGAATGGCCTAATTCCTATGGTGTTTAATTAGCCTCCTTAAACTCCAAGCGGGTAAGTACATCCAAGGCCACATGAATCAAAATAGCTGCAACAAAACTCATCCCAATCGCTACCGTGAGCATCATCCAGACAAACTGCTTGGTCAGTACGAAAACAAGTATTCCAAAAATCAAAGCTGGAATAATCCCAAACAGAAAGATCCCGATCAGCATGACTGGTTTGATAAGCTTTCGATCCCAGCCCTCCTCCAGGGAGATTTGAGGAATCAGATTGATACAAACCCCTATCAAGTAAGAAACTATGATCCCAAAAATGAAAATGGGTATCATGAGCAAATGCAAGCCTGCTATCAGGACGGAGGGAACAATCATGACGGCTGCAAAGAGTAGGATTTGAACCAGGTCTAACTTGATCAAATTCCAAAATTTGGCGGACCAAGATGCTGGAATTAAAAAGAAATAGGGCTTTTTGAGATCTCCAATATTCGTGCGGCCGATACCTGCCAGAAAGTAAAAGCCCAGAAGCACCAAAATGTATCCGTTCAGGACTTTATGCGAAAACCAATCAAAACGTGACAATACTGCGAAGACTATCCCGATGCCGGCCATGACTAGGCTGTAAACCCCAAATAGTGGATGAAAATCCTGTCGGCTGGCATGCACATAATTCCTCCAGTAAAATGCTTTTGCCCCTACCCCGAAATCAGGAAGTGCAAGCTGTTTTTTAGTATTCAAGCTACCTGTTGCCTCAGAAGCTTCCTTTTTACCCTTGACCTTATCTCGTTGGATTTCATTGGACTTGGTGACTTCGAGTACGTCCTCGTAGTAATAGCCGGCAAATTGAATAACCAAGCGAACAATCAAATAATACGTCAAAACATACAAGCCAAAAAAGGCCAAAGCCAAGATCAGGTTTTGGTGAAAGGCATAGCTCATCATTCCACGAGTCCAACCGACAATCGGAAACAGATCAAACCAAGGCGAAGCGATCCAGCTAAACATTCCTTGCCAAAACTTCTCTGCCATCAAGCCGGGTATCAATACCATTGCACCCAAAATTACCGCCAATCCAGTGACACCATTCTTGATGGTTTCTAAAATATCGTATTTGGTGTGGAGCGTATAGATCAAAAAACGAATGGGAGATAGCAGGAAGAAGAAAAAGGCAAATCCAAATAGAATGAAGAAGATATTATCAGGGGAGAAATCAAGTGTTCCGGCCATCTGACTGCCGCCATACACCAAGAAAATGATACTTCCACCCAGGGAGGGCAAGATGGACCTCCCCATGTAGTAGATCAAAATATTTTCAGGTTTGACAGGCCCTGTAAAAAGCAGATTTACGTCTGCCATGGTAAAAAAGCTGACATTCCTTTTAGTGGCGCGGAATAACTGATATAGGAGAAAACCCAAAGCTAAAACCGTCACTCCGCCAATGATATTCTGTACAGCAAAATCCACTTCCGGAAGTCCATTTGCGTCCAATTCCGGCATTTGGCTCTCCATATCTTCCGCACGATCACGCATCCGCATGCTGTAGATAAAGAAAAAATAACCCACGATCGCTGCATAAGGAATCAGTCGAAAGGGATTTCGCAGGATTAGCAGGATATTATTTTTCAGGATCAGCAGATCCTTCCGAATCAGCAGTTTGATCTCATTCATCCTTTGTCAATTCTAAAAATATATCCTCCAGGGTTCCACTCTCTCCTTGTTCGAAGGTCTGCTTCAAATTGTCGAGGGTATCATTTCCGATAATATTCCCATTTTTCAAAATCATGATCCGATCTGCAATCGTCTCTACCGAATCAATCAAGTGGGTACTGACTAGAATAGTCTTTCCAGCTTCTTTTAATTCTCGAAATATCCGTTTGGTATTTCGGATAGCCTTTGGATCCAAACCGATCATAGGTTCATCAAAAAATAATACCTGAGGATCCGGTAAGAGCGCACAGCAAATAGATACCTTTTGCCGCATGCCTTTCGAAAGGTCCTTTCCTAGCTTTTTGGCTTTATCCTGCAGATCGTAAGTTTCCAATAATTCATGGCCTTTCGTCTTCCAGTCTCGCACATCATAGGCTTGAGCTATAAATTGTAAATGCTCTTCTACCGTCAGCAAGTCATAGACATAAGGGGTTTCTGGGATGTAACTGAAAAGCCGTTTGGCCTCTATGGATAGGTGATCGTATCCACCGATTCGGATTTCTCCGGATGTTTTGCGTAGCAAGCCTACGATACATTTCATGGTGGTACTTTTCCCGGCACCATTTGGACCAAGCAAACCTACCACTTCACCACCCTGAAGGTCGAAAGTGATGTCATTGACAGCGTTTTGCTTACCGTACTTTTTGATCAGATTTTGGACTTCCAGCATAAAAATGCAATTTGATTCTAAAACTAGGATAGTTTAATTGAAGTTTAGTAATTCTGGAACCTTTTTTGCCTGTGACTGAGAAAATAGAAACGATATGAAGAAATTACTCACACTTTGCTTATTCATCGGACTTTCCACTTTGACTTTTGCCCAACAGGCTGGAAAATTCCGAATCGGAATGGACTTAGGACCTGCTATCCCAAAAAATGGAGGCATAGGTGCACTGGTCAATATTGAACCGAAAATCAACGTGCGGGATAATCTCAATGTTGGTATTCGCCTTGGAATAGCCGGACTAGCCAAAGATGTGACGTATTTCGATATTTCTCAGGATTATGAAGGGGAAGTGTCTGCCAATGTCTCTGTAGCTGGCACCTTGGATTATTACTTCAATAACGGAGGGAGTAATTTTGCTCCTTACATCGGGGCTGGATTTGGCTACTATGCGCTGAGTTCTGTCGAAATCGATGCTGATGCAATTGATGATACCGATGTTGGAAATCTTGAAGCCAATTTCAAATGGTCACCAATGCTTCGTGCAGGTATCGAACTTGGAAGATTCAGAATGGGGGCAGAATATAATTTCATTCCTCCTTCAAACCTTCAGGACACCTCAGGAGCAGTGATTGGAGAGGCGATCAATCAATATTTCGGATTTACGTTTGGATTCTATGTTGGCGGAGGCCGCTGGAGAAAAAGCTAAAAATTAGCTCCTGACCCCTGCCAAAAGATAGAGAACAGCCATTCGCACGGCTACCCCATTTTCTACCTGCTGCAATATAATTGCTTGCTTAGAATCAGCTACGTCTGAGGAAAGCTCCACTCCTCGATTAATAGGACCTGGATGCATCACCACGATTTCTTTATCGAGTTGCTGAAGCATCTTTTTATTGATCCCGTAATAAAGGGAGTATTCACGAAGACTTGGAAAATACTTGATTTGCTGCCTTTCCAGTTGAATCCGGAGCACATTCGCCACGTCACACCAAGCTAAGGCTTTTCGAACATCCAATTCCACTTTTACTCCCAAGCTTTCAATATGCTTAGGCAAAAGCGTAATCGGTCCGCAGACCATGACCTCCGCTCCAAGTTTTTGCAGACAAAAAATATTCGAGAGTGCTACTCTAGAATGCAAGATATCTCCAATGATTGCGATTTTCTTTCCTTGAAGATCGCCTAGCTTTTCTCTCATCGAAAATGCATCCAAAAGGGCTTGCGTAGGATGTTCGTGCGTTCCGTCCCCTGCATTGACAATATTGGCACTGATATTTTTCGAAAGAAAATGAGGTGCACCCGGGCTGCTATGTCTCATCACAACCATGTCCACTTTCATGGAAAGAATGTTGTTGACAGTATCTACCAGTGTTTCTCCTTTTTTGACGGAGCTGTTACTGGAAGAGAAATTGACCACATCGGCAGAAAGCCTTTTTTCGGCTAGCTCAAAGGAAAGTCGTGTCCGGGTTGAGTTTTCAAAAAAGATATTGGCAATAGTAATGTCTCGAAGAGATGGCACTTTTTTGATCGGCCGGTTAATAACCTCTTTGAAATTTTCCGCAGTATCCAGAATCAGATTTACATCCTCTTCAGTGAGGTTTTTGATTCCGAGAAGATGGCGGGTGCTGAGCTGAGACATAGGTTATTTCTTTTCTTTTTCGGTGATCCATACGGCATCTTCAGGCTGTCCTTGGGAGGCCCATTCTACGACTACATATTGAGAATCCAAGGTATTCACTCGGATCCCAAAATAATCCGGCATGATGGGATAGTCGCGGGTAAGCTTTCGGTCGACCAAGACCATCAATTCGACTTTTTGAGGACGTCCGAAGGCAATCATCGCATCCATCGCGGCACGAACAGAGCGACCTTTGTAGAGTACATCATCTACGAGAATCACTTTCTTTCCCTCGACCAAAAAATTGATTTTTGTCTCGTTAGCCTTCAAAGGAAAATCTCTCCTACGAAAATCATCCCTGTGAAAAGTAGCGTCCAAGTATCCGGCTGGCACTTTTTCGCCAGAGACGATCTCAAGTTCTTTGACTATGCGATCAAGAAGTACTATTCCTCTTGGCTGAAGTCCCAGTAGTACGGTATTTTCAAAATTATCGTGATTTTCGATCAGCTGATGGCAGAATCGCTTGAGGATAATCTGAATCTGCTGCTGATTTAAAACTAGCCTTTTTTGCATGGGTTGGATTTGTCGTAAATATAAAAAGAAATATGACTAACGAGGATCCTCCGGCTCGAAGAGATCACCTGCTACGAGCACTTTTGAAAAGAAAAACACCTCTTTGCTACTTGCTTGTCCATTTTCTCTCTGAAATCGGATACGCTGCGTTCCCGTAAGCAAAAAGTAGCGGTCATACCAATGGACAAGCTGAAGGCTCTCCATGTTAGTCTCTGCTATTCGCTCATTTTCATTGAGTAGCTCAAGTTCAAAATCCAAATTATCGAAGATTTTTTCTCCATTCTTGAAATAAGAAAGCCTGATCTTGTCGTCTCTTATGTAGGCATGGTAGAATTCATCACCAACCACAGCTATCTCACCGAAGGGAAGAATATAGTCTGTCAAGAGATCATCATAAGTAGCTGAATTATCCCAAATCACCCTTCCATCCTCTCCTAACTTGACAAAATGTGCTGAGATGTAACTAAACTCGGAATAAACGGCCTGTCTGCCCCGTCCCAAGGATCTGACATAAATTGGATCCAAAAAGTCCGAACTGTTTGTCATTCGACTCCAGTCATTACTTCGGTAGGAGTTCGGCGCAGAAAGCGGTGCTCCTCGAGAATTAATGACATTGTAATGATCAAAAAACAGGTAGGTACCATCCTGATCTTTTCGCACGTCGCGAATCGTGTAAACATTGCGGATACTCGGTATCTTATCTCGGTCTACCTGCTTCAGAACATCAGCGTCTTTTCTCGATTTTGACTTTTCATCCAAGTAATTGAAGAAATTAGGAAAATCTTCCAAGGTATAAAGTCTGCTCTCGTACTCCCCAAACTCATTGATATCCAATCGGTACATTCCCAAGTAGGCATCCCTTCTTGCCAAGCCAAATGAACCATACATTTCCTTTCGGTATAGCCCTTCCTCCACGACCACTGCCTCGATGATTTCCTGGTTTTCCTCTCCAAACTTATCCACCTTGACTTCCCGAAGGAGATTTCCTAGCAAATCATACGTATTCAAAATCACTTCTGTGCTCCGATAGGGTCCATCTCGGCTAATGACCACTTCAAAAGCTTCTACTTCAGGCATTTTTCGGATTTGCAGGATTTGAGTGTCATTTCCATAGACTCCTTGTACAGTGTGCACGCTTTTATCGACCAAACTGTAAACCTGAACAGCTGGTCGCATATTGGCTACACCCATAAAAATCACCCGATCATTCTGAACCAAAAACTCCCTCAACTCCAAGTCAAGTAAATTATCCAAATCGTAGTCGAACCCCTTCTGACTTACCAAGTCGATCTTGCGGACATATTTATCACCGATAACTCCCGTACCTTTTTGAAACAAAATGTAAAGGAAGGTTCCATCAAGATCATAGCCAATCATATCAAAACCCTGCTGAACGGGAAGCTCAATCATCCCTGATTCGGTATTCAATTCCTGATCAAAAAGCATGTATTGAAAAACCCGGTCACCAGAAAATGCCCGCTTGGCAATGGTACGGAATGCTATCATGCCATCGTCTGTCCTCACCATCTCAAAAAGCGGATCAAAATATTCAGATTCGACCTCAAACCTAGATACAAATTCAACCTGACTGAATCCCGGTAAGGTCATGAAAAAGGAAATCAAAAAAACTGGAAAAAATCTCATTGGGCCATTTTTAGGATTAATTCAAACTCATCTTTACCCACCGGTAACACCGAAAGTCTAGACTGCTTTAGCATGGGTAAATCTGCCAGGCGATCTTCAGCCTTTATCTGAGCTAAGGTTACGGGATTTGTAAGCTTTTGATGCACGGAGAGCATAATCGCCGTCCAAGCCTCATCTTTTGGGTCAAGTAATGGCGATGAGCTGACCTCGGCAATTCCAACCACCGCCTTTTCTTTGCCAGAGTGATAAAACAAAACCAAGTCTCCCTGTCCCATCTCACGCAGATAATTCCTTGCTTGATAATTACGAACCCCATCCCAGATATCCTCCTGCTGCTTTTCAAAATCATCCCAAGAGTAGGAACTGGGTTCACTTTTGACCATCCAATAATTCATAGCTCAATTTTCTAATATTTTCTTTCAGAAAGAAACCACACCGGATTATTTAACGGTTGACATAAGATAAATGATCAGACTTTATTTTAAAACAAATAATGAAGACATTTGTCATCATTCTGCAACCAAATTTTATTCGTTTTGGACCACAAGACCATCCTCAAAAAAATCAAGCTTACCATTCAGCTCATGGAGCTGCACGATGAAAACACCTTCAAAATCCGTAGCTACCAGTCCGCTCTCAATTCGCTGGAGCGAGGTGATGCGGATATCATGGAGCTAAGTGAGGATGAATTGTCCAAAGTACCCGGAGTAGGAAAGAGCATTCTCGAAGCTATCAAAAGCCTGAAGGAAAGTGAAAGCTTTCCCCAACTCGATCAACTACTGGAAAAAACTCCACAAGGCATCCTGGAAATCCTACAAATCAAAGGACTGGGACCCAAAAAAGTAAAAACCCTTTGGGAAGAACTGGGTATTACCTCCACGCATGAATTGATGGAAGCCTGTCAAAGTGGAAAGGTAGCCAAGATCAAAGGTTTCGGTGAAAAAACACAAGACACGATCATTCAAAACCTGGAATTCAAAGCCTCCAATGCCGGAAAATGGCTTTATGCAGATATTGAGGAGGTATTGGAGAATCTTACAGAAAAACTTGAAAATGAACTAAAAGAATCTAAAATTTCCTTGGTTGGAGAATATGCCCGCAAAATGGAAATTATTTCTCTGGCAGAATGGCTGATTGAAGTGCAGGACATTTCATCCATCAAAAAGAAAATTGAAGATCTGGAGGATTTTGAAATCGATGCAGCTCAATCGGGTCCATTTTCGATAAGAGGAAAGGTGAAATCCGTGGACCTGAAATTCACCATCCACCTTTGCAGCCCAGATGATTTCCCGGTGAAGCAGTATGCCCTTTGTGCCAGTCCACTTCATCTTCAAAGCAAAATCTCTGAAAATCTATCCATTGGAGATGCGCTGAGGGCGAATGGATTCAAAAACGATTCGGAATTTTTCTCCCAACATAAACTTCAGTACATCCCGGTAGAAATGCGGGAAGGCTACGGAGAAGTTCAGCTGGCTTTGGAAGAAAAGCTTCCCGATCTATTGGAAGAGAAGGACCTAAAAGGAATCCTTCATAATCACTCGACCTATAGCGACGGGAAGCATAGTCTGAGACAGATGGCTGAATATTGTAAGGAGTTGGGATATGAATATTTGGGAATTTCAGACCACTCACGTACAGCTAGCTACGCAGGGGGCTTGGAGATCGAAAAAGTCCAAAAACAGCAAGAAGAAATTGACCGATTAAATAAGGAATTGGCTCCTTTTAAAATCTTCAAAGGAATAGAATCGGATATCCTCGGAGATGGGAGTCTGGACTACCCTGATGAGGTCTTGGGAAGTTTCGACTTCATTGTATCTTCCATCCACTCTATCCTAAACATGGACATCAAGCGGGCTACCAGCCGACTACTTGCTGCAATTGAAAATCCTTACACCACCATCCTTGGACATCCTACCGGAAGATTGCTTCTCAGAAGAGAAGGATATCCTATCGATCACAAAACCATCATCGATGCCTGTGCAAAGCATCAGGTAGCCATAGAAATCAATGCCAATCCTTGGCGTTTGGACCTGGACTGGAGATGGGTGCGCTATGCCATGGACCAAGGGGTGATGCTCTCCATCAACCCCGACGCACACGAAATGGATGGCTACGGGGACATGAAATACGGGGTCTTAGTTGGACGAAAAGGAGGGCTAACTAAAGAAATGACCCTAAATGCCCTAAGCCTACAAGAAATTGAAAACTATTTCTCCAAAAGAAAAAAGGAGCTTATCCAGAAATAGATTTCAACTCACCTGAGAAGAATCCTTATCTTCAACAAAATTCACTCACCATCATGAAATCAAGCCTGCCCGAAGCAAACAGGCATGACCCAAAGCGACACGTAGAGGGATGCCCCGATGCATCGGGCAATCAATGCGAAGATTCTCCCGAATTAAGTTCGGGACAAGATATCTGACCAATTAAAATCAAAAAACAAACAGATGAAATCGAGCATGACTAAAAAGTTACACAATTGTAGGACTATCCGTCAGGCGAGATTCCATGTGACCTTTAAAAATCAAATATAGACACATGAAATGGACTGACCTGCCGGAAGGCGTACTACTACAACGATCTTTTTTATTCGGTATCGTAGGAATAATCTTAGCGACCTTGTCGATTTTCAATACCCAATTTAAATTGGTAGATGCTCCGATGGGCCCTTTAAATGGAGTTGCGATGTTACTTCAATTTTTCGGATTGAGCCTAGCCATCATGGTGATGAGAAAGCGGAAAGTAAAAAAGGAAGACATGGAAAAAGCTAAAGTAATGACCCTGGTGCTCGGGGTAGCTTTGTTATTTTTCATTTTATCTCTTTAAAAAAAATCACCCAGAAAGTAAAAAATTGCGTTGATTAGAAAAATATTCTAATCATCAGCTAAAATGAAGAAAATCAAAATCCTTTCAGCACTCTTTTTGGCCCTTGTATTTCAGGCCACCTACGCTCAGCAGATGAGCAACTCCGGTCAAAAACCAACAGAATTTAAAGTAGTCACGGTAGTTGAATCCATCGTCCCTATGGGTATTGGTCGCTCTCGCATCATCGACAGTCAGACGAAAGTAGACGCCTCCAACTTCACTACCGAAAGAACTGACGGAAAGAAAAGCAATCAAAAGGAAATTGAGCGAGGCAAGATCAAGGTAGATGAACTCGAAGAAACCAAACTTTTGAACTTCTTCAGTGCCACCGGAATCAACTTCCAAAATATCGCTTCGAATGATGCGGTAATCGCATCAAAAATTAACAGCATGCTGATGGAAGGTTGGAACTTAACGTATGTCACTTCGGGAGTAGAAAGTGATGCCGGTGCCGAAGACGGTCAAGGAATATTCGTCACCCGATTATTCTTTTCGAGATAGTCAAAAAAAATCCCGAGACTTCTGATCTCGGGATTTTACCTTTATCTGAATTTTTTATTCTTATTCTTCAGCTTTCTCTTTCTTCTTTTTGACTGTGATGGTAAGCTCGGAAGCTTTTCCATCATGATCGGCAGTGATTACATCACCTTCAGAAAGATCACCTTTGAGAATTTCCTCGGCAACAGCATCTTCTAGGTACTTTTGAATCGCTCTGTTGAGCGGTCTTGCACCATATTGCTGATCGTAGCCTTTTTCTGATAAGAAATCCTTGGCCTTCTCAGTCAATTCAATCTTATAGCCCAAGTCCGTAATTCTGTGGAAAAGCTTGGCCAATGAGATATCAATGATTTTGAAGATATGCGCTTTCGTAAGTGAGTTAAATACCACGACATCATCCAGACGATTGAGGAACTCAGGGCTGAAGGCCTTTTTCAAAGCAGACTGAATGGTGGACTTCATGATGTCGTCCATATTGTCCTGCTTAGCCTTACTTGCAAAGCCAATTCCCGCGCCGAAGTCTTTCAGGTCACGAACTCCAATATTGGAAGTCATGATGATAATGGTATTTCGAAAATCAACTCTTCTGCCGAGTCCATCTGTCAAAATCCCATCATCCAAAACCTGGAGAAGGATATTGAACACATCAGGGTGAGCTTTTTCAATCTCATCCAATAGGACTACTGAGTATGGCTTTCTTCTAACTTTCTCGGTCAACTGTCCACCTTCTTCGTAACCAACATATCCCGGAGGCGCTCCTACAAGTCTGGAGACGGAGAATTTCTCCATGTATTCAGACATATCAATTCTGATCAAGGAATCCTCTTTATCGAATAGGTAAGTGGCCAGCATTTTGGCAAGCTCTGTCTTGCCGACACCAGTTGGTCCTAGGAAAATAAATGAACCGATAGGCTTTTTAGGATCCTTCAGTCCAACTCTTGTTCGCTGAATTGCCTTGGTTAGCTTTTTAATAGCTTCTTCCTGACCGATCACTTTTCCAGAAAGCTCCTCATTCATATTCAGGAGTTTTGCTCCTTCATTCTGAGCAATTCGCTTGGTAGGAATGCCAGTCATCATAGCGATTACCTCAGCGACATTTTCTTCATCGACTGTGAAACGCTTCGTTTTGCTTTCTTCTTCCCAGCGGTTTTTGGCTTGCTCTAGCTGCTCAAGAAGTTTTTTCTCCTTATCGCGAAGCTGAGCAGCTTCCTCATACTTCTGAGATTTTACAACCCGGTTTTTCTCGGTTTTGATTTCCTCTACTTCAGCTTCTAGCTTGAGGATATCTTCCGGTACATGAATATTATTGATATGGACTCTCGCTCCCGCTTCGTCCAAAATGTCGATTGCTTTATCAGGGAGGAATCTATCCGAGATGTATCGATCCGATAGCTTGACGCAAGCGTCAATAGCCGCTTCGGTATAGTTTACATTGTGGTGATCCTCGTACTTATCCTTGATATTATTGAGAATCTGAATGGTCTCCTCAGGGGATGTAGCATCCACCATGACCATCTGGAATCTTCTTGCCAAAGCTCCATCTTTCTCGATGTACTGTCTGTACTCATCCAAAGTGGTGGCACCGATACATTGGATTTCTCCTCGGGCCAAGGCCGGCTTAAACATATTCGAAGCATCCAAAGACCCTGAAGCGCCTCCAGCACCGACAATGGTGTGTAGCTCATCTATGAAAAGAATGACATTTGGAGATTTCTCCAACTCATTCATCACAGCCTTCATTCGCTCCTCAAACTGACCTCGATATTTGGTCCCTGCTACCAAGGATGCTAGATCCAAAGTGACCACGCGTTTATTAAACAAGACACGAGATACTTTTTTCTGTACGATTCGAAGTGCCAAACCTTCTGCGATGGCAGTCTTACCGACACCTGGTTCTCCAATAAGTATCGGGTTGTTTTTCTTTCTTCGTGAAAGGATCTGAGCCACTCGCTCAATCTCTTTTTCTCGCCCGATAATTGGATCCAATTTATCGTCTTCAGCCATCTTGGTCAGGTCTCTTCCGAAGTTATCCAAAACCGGAGTTCTGGACTTTTCAGAACCTGACTTGGAAGTACCTGAACCTCCACCTGGTGAACCGAATAGTTTGGAGCCATCATCATCCGCGTCATCCGCTTCAGCTCTTGCTCTCGGACTAGCACCCGAATCAGATTGCATTTCCAGCATTTCTTTCACCGAGTCGTAGTTTACATCAAATTTATTGAGAATCTGAGTGGCAATATTTTCTTCGTCACGCAAGATGGATAGAAGCAAATGCTCCGTTCCAATCAATTGACTTTTGAAAATTTTCGCCTCCAAATAAGTGATTTTCAACACCTTTTCCGACTGACGAGTCAGCGGAATATTGGCCATATTTTTCACATTGTGGTTGGCAGTACCACGAACTGCCCGCTCAATAGAAGCCCGAAGTTCATCCATTGGAACTCCCAGTTTCTTAAGAATGGAAACAGCTACCCCTTCTCCTTCACGAATCATACCCAACAGAAGGTGTTCCGTGCCGATATAGTCGTGCCCCAAGCGGAGCGCTTCCTCTCGACTAAGGGAAATTACCTCCTTGACTCTGTTCGAAAATTTTGCTTCCATTTATTTCCTTTCTGAATAGATAGTTAAACTGTACGTATGTTACCGAATTTGTTTTAAAAACACAATCAATTTAACGAATGTTCAATGTTTTTTTGAAGATGCCTGCAAGATCGATTTGGCTTGAGGCCCTTCAGCGAATAACAAATCCAAGATGGACAGGTTGGGTTCAAAGTCTAAGCCAAAATTCTGAACATAGGCCAACGGCTGATAAATATCCCGCTGCGAAAAATGCGATCCCGGCATCAGAAGCCCTCTTATGTCGGTAAATCCCTGCTTATCGGTTGTCTCCGAAGCAATTTCCAAATTGACAGGCCATTGCATGATTTTCAGACAGATTGTCAGCACTTGAAGGTTCAGATCCCAAAGAAGCTTGTATTCCTGCTCAAAAAGCGCCTCAAAATAGGGGAAAATAAATTCGAAAAAAGGAGCCTTTCCGTAGGCACTTTGAATCCCACGAAGGTGTACTTTTTGCCATTTTTGACGGTAGTCAATCTCGATCTCACCGAACGGAATCCGAGGTCTTCGTCCAACGATCGGGACCGAAAGGGTCTCCACTTTATTGGCCAATCGGATTTGGGTGCGGTTGAAAAAGGACTTGCGCTGATAGATGGACTGTGGATCCAAAACGAGCTTATCCGAGTCCAGAATCGCACAGAAATACTCCAGATTGGGGAAGTAATGCAAATCTGCAAAAAAAGTTTTCATCAAAGAATCTCCTCCACCAAACCCAAACCTTCTCGGATGACTTCAACCTCCTCACCAGTACAGTCCAATATGGTAGAACCCACATTCTGACCGTATCCCCCGTCGATGACCACATCCACCAGATGCTGATATTTTTCAAAAATCAATTCAGGATCCGTGCTGTATTCAATCACCTCATCCTCATCGTGGATGGAAGTGGTAAGTATAGGCTGTCCCAATTCCTGCACCAGCATCCGGGGGACGTTATGATCAGGAACCCGGATTCCGACAGTCTTCTTATTCATCTGCATGATTTTAGGTACCTGTGAACTGGCTTCCAAAATAAAAGTAAAAGGCCCGGGAAAAGCTTTTTTCATCATTTTAAACACAGGCTTGTGAATGACCCGCGTGTATTGGGCTATATCGCTCAAATCTGCACAGATAAAGGAAAAATTATGCTTTTTGGGATTAATACCCTTGATTTTGGCAATGCGCTCTACTGCTCGCTGATTGGTGATATCGCAGCCGATCCCGTAGACTGTATCCGTGGGATAAATGACCACTCCCCCATCCCGTAAAATATCCGCAATATGGCGTATCCGCTTGGGATCGGGATTCTCTTCGTATAGTTTGATAAATTCAGCTGACATAATTTTTAGTCTTAGTTGGTCAATCAATCTTTAAGCTGCCCAACTCACTTGGAAAATTGAACTAGTAAATCATCCCAATTTTCCTCCAAATACTTCACTACAGCAATATCTGCAGGTGCCCAATTTACTTCAAAAAGTTCACTTTGGCTCAGCCAAGAAAGCTGATCATGCTCATAAAGTTTGATTTCCCCAGCTTCCACTGCTGCCAAAAAGGGGATTAAAAGAATGGATTTTTCTGCAGTCATCGCATGGGTATTATTCGGAAGAGAGGCTAGGACTCGAATC
>LJXT01000080.1 GCA_001314815.1 Algoriphagus marincola HL-49 | reverse complement strand
CCAAAAGCTACCTCCTCATCAACAATGGAAATGGACAGTTTCGAGAGCAAACCAAAGAATGGTTTGGAGAGGATATTGATTTCGGAATGGTCAATACAGCCAAGTGGAGCGATTTGGATCAGGATGGGACTGAAGAACTCCTACTTTCAGGGGAGTGGCAGGGAGTCCGTGTGTTTAAGAAATCAGGTTCTAAGCTGGAAGAAATTTCCCCGAAGGGCTTAGAGAATTCGGCAGGATGGATCAATGAATTGCAGCTTGCAGACATCAACGGAGACGGTCTTCCTGACATTCTAACTGGAAATCTAGGATTGAATTCCAAACTAAAAGCCAGTCCGGAAAAACCGGTCTATTTGTATCATCATGATTTTGACGAAAATGGACAGGCAGATCCGCTAATCTTTCATTTCATGGGTGAAAAATTAGTACCATTTGCTACCCGAGATGACTTGATCAAGCAAATTCCGGGTATCAAACGCAAGCATCCTAGCTATCAGGAATATGCCCAAATCAAAAGTCCTGAGGACCTTTTTTCCAAAAGCACCCTGGACCAAGTGACACCCAAAAAAGTGGTAGAATTCCGCTCAGGAGTTTACTTTCAAAACCAAGACGGGAGCTTTACATTTCAACCATTTCCTTGGGAAGCTCAACTGAGCCCCATATTGGCAATTCATTGGGATCAGGATACCAAAACCCTAATTTTAGGAGGTAATTTCTCAGGATATCGAGTTGATTTGGGCAAAGCAGCCGCATCTGCGCTTTCGGCATGGAAATGGAATGAGAACCAATGGAAAAGAGTCCAATTCGATGAAAGCCTACCCCTTCATGCAGAGGTGAGAGCTTTGTTTCAGATCAAGAAACGGCTATTTGCCTTGACGCATGATGGTCCCATTTATCCCCTAGAACAAATACAGGAATGATAAAAAACCTAGCCTGTTTTCATAAATTAACCTAGATTTGTCACTATCGTACAAAGCGACAGGGAGTTGATTAACTCCAAGGCTAAAAAATCAGAGCTTCAAAGATCAAAAATTACCCGATTATGCGTAGCCTACGTCTACTTATTTTATCCCTTTTCGTGATTACAGCTTCCTGCCAAGAACCTGTGGACTATAGTCAAGTCATCACAGATGGAAGCTATCTTTCCCGAGCACAAGACCGGATTACCGAGGTGATTATTCATGATATTTTCTCGCCTCCGGTGGCTGCTCGGATCTACTCCTATTCATCCTTGGCAGCCTATGAAGTTGCTGCGGCCTCTGACCCTGCCTACCAGTCTCTTTTGGGACAATTGAAAGATTCCGAATCGGTGAGTTTTACCATTCCGGAAAAAGTATATCCTCCCCTTGCATCACTGGCTGCCTATTATCAGACAGGGACCGCCTTGATCTTTTCAGAGGATATGGTCGAGGCACACCGGGATGGTGTTTATGAGGAATTGAAAGAAAAAGGAATCCCGAAGGATGTGTTTGAAGCATCCTTGGAATTTGGCCAAGAGGTAGCAGATGCAGTCATTGCCTATTCCAAAAAAGATAATTACCACGAAAGCCGCTCATTCCCAAAATACACGGTGACTAATCTTCCAGGTACTTGGGAACCCACACCTCCTGCCTACATGGAAGGAATCGAACCTCATTGGAATAAGATCAGAACCTTTGTGATCGATTCGGCTGCTCAATTTAAGGTATCTCCTCCCCCGCCTTTTTCAACTGACCCGGATTCAGATTTTTACAAAGTGGCCTATGAAGTCTATGAGGCAGTGAATAAGGCCGGCAAGGAAGAGATCGATATTGCCATGTTTTGGGATTGTAACCCCTACAAAATGAATATAAAAGGGCATGTGATGTTTGCTGAAAAAAAGATCACTCCCGGAGGACATTGGATGAGCATCGCGGCTATTGCTGCTAAGACTGCCAATGTAGACTGGAAAAAGACTGCTGAAGCTTTGGCCATGACCGGAGTGTCCTTGCATGATGCCTTTGTCGCCTGTTGGGATGAGAAATACCGAAGCGTATTGACCCGTCCTGAAACATACATCAATCAATACATTGACGAGGAGTGGCTGCCGATTCTACAGACACCACCTTTTCCGGAGCATACCAGCGGACACAGCGTCGCCTCCACGGCTGCAGCCTATACCTTGACTCAGATCTTTGGTGAGGATTTTCATTTTGTGGACAGTTCAGAGGTCAATTATGGGCTTCCTGTTCGAGAATATGATTCGTTTTTGGAAGCCTCTTCCGAAGCAGCGATTTCCAGGCTTTACGGCGGTATCCACTACATGCCAGCGATCAAAGAGGGCGCCTGGCAAGGACGACAAGTGGGTGAGTTGATTTGGAAACGAATCAGCACCAAGCCAGAAAATTTGGCAGAAAACAATTAATTTAAGCAGCCCGAAAGGGCTGTTTTTTTTACCCAAAAAACCTATTGACAAATGGCTAATCCGATTTGGATCATGACTTCAGCTTTTGACCAGCTGAATTTGGAGCAAACTATCACCAAAGCAAATGAAATTGGCGTACAGGGCTTGGACCTTTGTGTCTTCCGGAGGGATGGCACTCGGGATGATTTTGTCGCTACCCATTTGGATTATGAAAGTTTTGGGCCCGAAGATGCTCATCGGATTATCGAGCAATTCAACCAAGCGTCTCTTCGTCTTTCGATCGGAGCCTTTGAAAATTTGATCGGAGGCGATCCCATTCAGCGTGTCAAAAATCAAAACCATTTGCTCCGACTCATCCGAATGGCCTACCTACTTGGAGGAGATGAGAATGATGTGAAAGTCGGAACCTTCGTGGGCTACAACCACGAATTGGGAAATCAGGAAGGAGGTTTCGAAAAAAACCTGCTGGAATACCAACGGATTTTTGAACCCATCATCAAGTATGCCGCAGATCTGGGCGTCAGTATTTTATATGAAAACTGCCCGATGGAGGGTTGGCGAAGCTCTGCACAGTTTAGTACTTACAACAACCTGCCTGGGGTACTAGCAGCACGTAAACTTATTTATGAATTGATCCCCGCCAAGAATCATGGGGAAATCTACGACCCTTCCCACGATATCTGGCAGCACACAGATCCCGTGGAAGTGATCAAAAACACAGATATGAGTCGCCTGAAGCGTATCCATGTCAAATCCACACGCAACAATCCTGATCCCTTCTGGGGTAATATGTATCCCATGCATCAGATTCCTGAAGATTGGGCCAAAAAGGCCGGAATCCCATCTAGTACCAATCCTTGGGACCGGCATCACTACGAGGCTACCTTACCTGGATTTGGCTTAGGGGATCATCTGGACTGGAGAGCTTTTGTAAATGTGTTGAAGGAAAAAGGCTTTTCGGGACCTTTTGAAATAGAAAATGAGGCGGTCCTATCCAAGCAAACCGGAAAAATGGGTGCAATTGTACAAGGCTGTAAGGCAGCTGTCCAAAATTTGGCGCCTCTTCTTTACGAATTGACTGATGAAGGCTGGGTATATCCAGGGTCTGAATACAAACCCCTGAACGAAGTCAATCGAAAAGATATCCCGCTAGTGACGATGGAGGACTTGTAAGCTTAGAGTTTATATTGTCAAAATACAAATATTTATTTTTTCAATATAAACTTTTTTATATTACGAAAATAAACTATTACCTTTGAGTAATATAATTGGTTGAATTATGCTACTCAAAGAAGAAATAGAACTAGCAGTTAATCGACAAAAAAAGCTGTTTGACCAAAACTTGACCCTCACTCCAAGAGAGGCAAAAAGCAAAATCAATCAAGGAAGTCGTCAGATAGAAGTAATCACCGGAATAAGAAGATCTGGGAAAAGTTCGCTAATGCGACAACTCATAGATGAATTTGCTCCGAACTTCTCCTATTTGAACTTTGAAGATCCTCGGATATTTGATTTTACAGTTGATGATTTCTCCAAATTGGATGAAATCTTAGAATCGAGTGGCTCGCCTTATTTTTTTGATGAAATCCAAAATGTAAAAGGGTGGGAAGTTTATGTTCGTCAATTGCATGATCGTGGGCAAAAAGTCTTCATCACTGGATCCAATGCTTCGCTTCTCAGCCGGGAACTCGGCACCCGACTCACTGGAAGATACTTAGCCTATGAAATATTCCCCTTTTCCTACCCTGAGTTTTTAGAATATCATGCTTGGGAAGACAATACAGAAAACTTTCAAAATTACTTGGACTTGGGTGGCTTTCCTGAGTTTCTCCGAGACAGAAATCCTGAAATCCTTCAAAACTTGCTCAAGGACATCGTTTTCCGAGATATTGCGATACGCTACAGCATCAAAAACACCAAAACACTCTTAGATGTCACCTTGTACCTGATATCCAATGTGGGAAAAGAAATCAGCTATAATGGTATCAAAAAGACATTTGAAATTGGATCAGCCAATACCGTCTCTGATTACCTAAACTGGCTAGGAGATGCCTATCTCCTATTTTTCCTACCACGCTTCAGCTGGTCTGCCAAAAGCATATCCAAAAATCCCAAGAAAGTCTATTGCATAGACACCGGATTTGCTCGGGCAAATTCACTGAGCTTTTCAAAGGATCAGGGAAGACTATTGGAAAATTTAGTTTATTTAATCCTTCGAAAAACAAGCTATCAGTTGTTTTATTTCAGAGAAAAGAAAGAATGTGACTTTGTAGTTTTTGAGGACAAAACCTGTAAGTGGGCCATACAAGTTTCTGAGAAAATCCATTCAGAAAACAAAAATCGAGAAATAGAAGGCCTTTTTGAAGCGATGAGTTTCTTTGACTTGAAAGAGGGTTTTATCCTTACCCTGGATCAAGAGGACAGTCTTTCAATGGATGGGAAGGTAATTCGAATACTTCCCGTTAAGGAATTCCAAAAGAAGTATCTGCCTTAAAGCACTACTTAGCGTTTGACTCATACCCCACATCCACTTTCAGCCCAGGTCCTTCCGCTGCTGCTACCGCAAGCTGATCGCAGCGTTCATTTTCAATATTGCCAGCATGGCCTTTCACCCAGACAAACTTCGGCTTGTACTTCAGATGAAGCGGAATGTACCGAAGCCAGAGATCAGGATTTTTTTTATCCGTAAAGCCCTTTTTCTGCCATCCCCAAAGCCAGCCTTTTTCGACAGCATCGACAACATACTTGCTATCTGAATAGATCGTCACGGGAATTCCGGTAAGCTTTAATTCTTGCAAAGCTCTGATCACCGCCAAAAGCTCCATGCGATTGTTGGTCGTCAGGCGAAATCCTTCTGAGAGCTCTTTTCGGTGCTTATTAAACTTCAGAACCGCTCCATAGCCTCCGGGACCCGGATTACCTTTGGCAGCTCCATCTGTATAAATGGTAATCATGATGTAAAGAAAGGGAATTTGACCCGTTAGACAATTTCCATGGGGAAGGCATTGCTCTTGAAAATTTTCACAGCGATCGAAAGCAAAATAATCCCGAAAATTCTCCTTAATACATCCAGGCCGGTTTTTCCGAGTTTTCGCTCCAGCCAGGAAGTACTTTTCAATACCACATAGACCAAGATCAAATTCAGTACAATCCCGATCGCGATATTGAGCTGATCAAACTCTGCCTTCAAAGTCAAAATAGTCGTCAAAGTACCTGCACCGGCAATCAACGGGAAGGCAATAGGAACAATCGACGCACCTGTGGAAGCCTCTGGATCAGGTTTGAAAAGCTCAATTCCCAAAATCATTTCAGCTCCCAAAGCAAAAATGATCAAGGCACCGGCGATGGCAAAGTCCTCTACCCCGATTCCAAAGAGGGATAGGATGGTTTTTCCTCCCAGAAGGAAAAGAATCATCAAAACACCCGCTGCAAGAGTAGCTTTTTCGGACTGAATATGTCCGGCTTTTTTACGCAAATTGATGATGATCGGTATAGATCCGAGTATATCTATCACCGAAAAGAGGATCAATGAAACCGACAGAATTTGCTTGAGGTCAATCATGCCGCAAAGCTACACCAAATAAAATTTGCTTTGCAAATCTTTCTGAGCTTGCTTTGACTAAAGGCCTTTAATTTTTGAAAACTTTAAATTAATACTGGCTTAAAAAGTCCATCAGCTTGTCCATTTCCTTATCTGTAATCGCAGGGAAATTAGCGATCCGAAAAGAAGTGGGCTTCAGTGGACCATAACCACTTCCCAATTGCATCCCCACTTCTTCTGCTGCCTTTTTCACTTCACTGATCAGGCTCTCTGTACCCGTCACACCCAAAACAGTATTGCTTCGGGTTTCGGAATTGGGAACCAACAAACGCAAGCTTGATGTCTGAATGATGCACTGCTCGAGCTGGTGCATGCGATCATTGAGTCTACTGGAAATATGCTGGATTTCAGGAATATCCTGTAAAACCCGCTTCAGCAAGTAGATTCCCAAGACATTGGGTGTGTAATGCGTTTGGAATGAGCGGGCATTTTCCAACATGAAATTTAGGCTGTTGTATCGACCTTTTTCACCCTTTCGCTCCGTCTGCTCCACGGCTCGGGGAGACAAGATTAATACTCCCAGACCAGCCGGCATTCCGAAGCATTTTTGAACAGAAGCGTACCAAATGTCCCCCAGACTAAAATTCAAAGCTATTCCCCCCATACTGGAGGTCGTATCTACCGCTATAAGCTTTTCGGGATATTTATCTCGTATTTCCTCCAAGACTTCCATCGGAACTTGCGTCGCATTGGAGGTTTCATTTTGGGTGATCGCAATCAGGTCAAACTTCTCCGCTATATTCAAATTAGCCACATCGATTGCCTGATCAGCCTCGATTTTCAGCCCTTCCGTTTCGGGATTGATATGCTGCGCAAAGTTGATCCACTTCTTCCCAAAAGATCCCGAGTAGATATGATAGCTCGCAGATTCTACGATGGACTGCGTGATGATTTCCCAGTTTTCGGTTGCTGAGGATGTAAATAACAAAGAATAATCCTCAGGCATGTGAAGTTTTTCACAGAATAGCTGATGAACTTCCCGATAGAGATTCATAAAAGCTGCACTCCGATGATTGGCACTTAGGATGCCTGCTTTATAAGCATCCTGCAAATATTGAGGCATGGAATCGTAAACCTTGGAAGGTCCTGCTGAGAAGGTAAGCATAGGTAAGAGAATTTATAGAAAATAGCGGATGCCCAATTCGTAGCCCTTCAGGCCCAATCCAGAAATCATACCGACACTGGCCTGGGAGATGATACTTTTATGACGAAACTCCTCCCGCTTGTAAATATTGGAGATATGAACTTCCAGCACGGGAGTAGTCACCCCGGCAATGGCATCGGAGATGGCTACCGAGGTATGGGTGTAGCCACCTGCATTCAGCAAAATGGCATCAAAATCAAAGCCCACTTCATGAATTTTATTGATCAACTCCCCCTCCACATTGCTCTGAAAGTAGTGGAGATCGATTTGAGGAAATTGCTTTTTCAGCTCCTCGAAATATTCCTCGAAGGATGTGCTGCCATAAACTTCAGGCTCGCGCTTTCCCAGGAGATTGAGATTGGGTCCGTTGATGATTTGTATTTTCAAAACTGGAAGGACTTTTGGTCTGAGAGATCAAAGTTAAAAACTAGGCAGATAAATAAATCATTTTCGAAAGATTTGAAGGCTTTATTTTCAGCTTTTTAGAAAAGAAAAATCTAACCGATCAAATCCGTACCTTTGCAGCATGGAAGAGATCCAAAAAAGGGACATACGAAAACTGAGCTTGGAAGAGCTGGAGGAGTTTTTCCTATCTGTAGGAGATAAGAAGTTTCGGGCAAAGCAAGTCTATGAGTGGCTTTGGAACAAGTCGCTGAAAAATTTCGACGAAATGACCAATATTTCCCTCCCTACTCGTGAGATGCTCAAAAAGCATTTTGAAATCAATCACATCTTGGTCGATCTCATGCAGCACTCCCAGGATGGCACGATCAAAAATGCCGTCAAACTCTACGATAATAAAATCGTTGAGTCTGTTTTGATCCCTACTTCCAAGCGGATTACTGCCTGTGTTTCTTCCCAGGTGGGCTGTAGCCTGGATTGCAACTTCTGCGCTACTGCTCGACTCAAGCGAATGCGAAATCTGAATCCCGATGAAATCTACGATCAGGTCGTGGCTATCAAGGATGAAGCAGAAACCTACTTTCAGCGTCCATTGACCAATATTGTATTTATGGGAATGGGAGAGCCCTTGCTGAACTACAACAATGTACTTTCTGCCATCGAAAAAATCACCGCTCCGGAAGGCTTGGGAATGGCTCCGAGAAGGATTACCCTTTCGACCGTAGGCATCCCCAAAATGATCAAGAAATTGGCAGATGATGAAGTCAAGTTCAACTTGGCAGTCTCTCTACACTCCGCCATCAATGAAACACGCTCCAGACTGATGCCGATCAATGATTCCAGTCCATTGGAGGATCTGGCGGAAGCATTAAAATATTGGTATCAAAAAACTAAGCGAAAAGTCACGTACGAATACGTCATTTGGGAAGGCATCAATGATGACGAGCGACACGCAAGGGCTTTGGCTAAGTTTTGCAAAATCATCCCCTCCAAAGTCAATATCATCCAATACAATCCTATCGATGAAGGAGAATTTAGGCAAGCAAAACAGGAAGCGGTGGACCATTATGTGAGAATCCTGGAACAAAATGGCATCGTAGCCAAAGTCCGGAAATCCAGAGGTCAGGATATCGATGCTGCCTGCGGACAACTAGCCAATAAAAATGAAGTGGCAGACCTTTTTGAATAATTAAGATTTTTTCACTTGTTATTTTGTTAGCTTTTTAGTTTTATTACGATGTCTAAAGATTAAACCAAAAGGTTTTCTTTTCGTCAAAATACAAATAGTGCTAAACCAACTCTTTTTATGCGAAAAATAATTCTTGGAACCCTTATTCTTTTTTCTTTTGGTCATTCAGGCTTTGCGCAAGAAGGACTCCCCAGTCAAATCCAATCTTTTTTTGATACATACCAAAAGGAAAGTCCACCTGAAAAGGCCCACTTACATTTTGACAAACACACCTACACGCTCGGCGAGGACGTGTGGTTCAGTGCCTATTTAGTAGCAGGAAGCTCGCAGATTCTTTCTCCTCTCAGTTCCACGCTTTACGTAGACCTTTTTGACGGGGATGGTTTGTTACTTGAGCAACGCATCGTCCAATTGGAAAATGGACGTGGAAAAGGGGATTTTTCCTTGCCACGATTTGGAAAGGCCGGGACCTATCAAATCAAAGCTTACACAGCATGGATGCGGAATTTCGGTGAAGAGTTTTTCTTCGACACAAGCCTTCAGGTCATTGACGGGGAGGCGGGGAGTTTTCTTCCAAACCTTGAAATCAAGCAAATCACCACCACGGGAGGAAAGGTAAGCTATCAGTCCGAATTGACGGCCATTAATGATAAAGGGGACCCTCTTTCATCAGAATCCATCGAGCTCCTGATTTTCGGGTCCGGAGAGCAGCTGTACAAACAAGACTTACTTCTCAATGCCGACGGACAGGCTTCTTTCTCTTTTTCAATTCCTGAAGAGCCCTACGAAAGCCTCCATGCCGAGTTGATTTTCATGGAAAATGAAAACTATCCAGTAAGCAAAAAACTAGGATTGCCATACAGTTTAAGTCTGGCAGACATTCAATTCCTCCCTGAAGGCGGTAATTGGCTGATTGGGAAAAAGTCAACCATGGCATTTCGGGCTGTGGCACCTAATGGCGAACCCTATCAACTCCAAGGGGAGATTTCAGGGGAGGAAGTAGCTTTTGAAAGCAATTTTGCCGGTTTGGGAAAATTTGAATTAACCCCTACTAAAAAAGCCTATCAGGCTGTATTAACAGATCCCAAAACACAAGTGAGTAGAACTATTTCCCTGCCGGAACCACTTGAAAATGGCATGGTGCTTCAGGTAGTAAATAATCCTGAGGCAAGCTACGTAACGGCATTTGTGCAAGGCAATATTCCGGCAGAGGGACTGCTTTTGGTGAGTCAGACTCGGGGAATTGTCAATTATATGATTCAGGGAGGTCTCACCAATGGCGTATGGGGTGTCCGTATTCCGAAGGATAATCTAATCGCAGGCATCAACCAAATCAGCATATTGGACGCTTCAGGGAAACCACTGTTGGAGCGACTGATCTTTATCCATCCCGAAGACTATCTTAATCTAGACCTCAGCCTACAGGGATCTATTCAACCAAGAGAAAAACTCAGCTTAGTGCTTCAAAATTCATTAAATGGTCAGGCCCAATCAGGTACCTTTTCGGTGGCCGTCCTGGATGCCGATCAGGTCCAGGACGAGCGTGATATCTATGGTACGATTGCATCCCAGCTCCTCTTGAGTTCGGATCTCCCCGGCAAAATTTATTCACCGGGTAGTTACTTTAAGGATAATTCACCGGAAACTTTAGCAGCAATGGATTTGGTCATGTTGACGCATGGCTGGAGGCGATTTACTTGGGAAGATGTTTTGGAACAGGAAATTCCACAGGTAGACTATTTCATTGAGCGGGGAATCAATATTGAAGGTCAGATCACCGATCAAGAAGACACCCGAAAAGGTCTGGCAGGAGGAAAGATCACGGCACTAGTCGGCGAAGGTATCGAAATCGTCACCTCTGAATACGGGCCAAACGGTCGATTTATTTTTCGGGATTTGATGTATCAAGACTCTGCCAAGGTGACCATCACCGCTGAAGACAATCGGTTAAAAAACTTTATTGATGTCGAGGTGATTCGGCCGGAGCCTGTTTTCTCAAAAATCACCGGAGAATATGTCAACGAAATCCAATGGCCTGAAGGGCTGATAGAGAGTTTTCAGGCTCGAAATCTGATGAAACAAATGAACGAAGATCCAGATTTAGTGGATTTGGAAGAGGTCACAGTAGAAGGGCAAACCATCGAGCGTGAAGAGGAGGAGGTCCGCAAGATCTATGGAAGTGGTGATGTGACTATCACTCCTGACAAGATCCCTTCATCCGTCGGATTTACTAATGTATTCCAGTTGATTCAGGGACGAGTTTCGGGCGTCCAAGTTTTTGTCAGTGGATTGGATGTAGCTGTCACCATTCGAGGTGTGGGCTCTGTTTCCTCTGGCACCACTCCCCTATTCCTTCTGGATAATATTCCGGTAGATGCTACCACACTTTTACAGGTCAATCCCCGGGATGTAGCAAGTGTAGATGTTTTCAAAGATCCGGCAAGAGCGGCCATTTTCGGTGCTCAAGGAGCCAACGGAGTAATCGCCGTGTACACCAAACAGGGTGCAGGAATAGCACCAAGTGTAGGTGGAACCCTCGTCACGACCTATGGCGGCTACTCTATTGCCAGGGAATTTTATCAGCCTGACTACTCCGAAAAATCCACGGAAACGGCTCTCACCGATCAACGGGCGACCATCTATTGGAATCCGCTGGTCAACATTGATGAGTCTGGAAAACTATCTATGGAATACTACAATACTGATCTGGCCAAGCGGCAGCTGATTATTGTAGAAGGCATGGATGAAAACGGCCGAATGGGAATGTTTTCAAAAATTTTCGAATAAGAAAATTGTTTTCTTCACCAAAGCCCTCTAATTTCTCAAATTAAACAACTGACTATGAAGAAGGCTTTGGTGATTTGTTTTTTGAGCCTGTTAATGGCTTTGCCCTCCTACTCCCAGACACAGGAGCAAGGAGATGCGCGGGTTCACGCTTTTGGAACTTATGGCCTTCGATGGCAAGAGTTTGGAATTGGTGGGGGTGTAGAGTATTTTTTCTTGGAGCACTTTGCCTTGATGCCCAGCTTTACCTATCATTTTCCCAACATAGGAAATCGAACAAACTTCAGCTTTGATCTTCGATACTACGTATCTGAAGGGCCATCCCAACTCTACTTCATGGCAGGATACAGTCAGGATTGGGAAAATACGCAGCCTGGAGACCCTGGTGTAAGGAGAACTTTCAACGGCGCCAACATGGGTGTGGGTGCCTATATTGCCATTGTAGATTGGGTAGGATTAAGTACCGAATTCAAATTCCAAAGTCAAAACCGGCGAGAATTGGGATTTCGGGTGGGGCTGGCTTTTCCGCTCTGATCACTTTTTGCTGAACTCAAATAATTTGCGTTTCTCGTCCTTTGACAGGGCATCATAGCCTTTGTCTGCAATCTTGTCGAGGATTCGGTCGATTTCTTCCTGCGTAGCTTCCGAGCCACCTTTGACTGGGGTAGTCTTGCTACTGCTTGTAGACTTATTAAAGGAACTGAAGCTACCGGTTTTGCTTTGCGTTTTGCGGAAACTGACTTTTACTCGGGGCCGGTTGGAGCTAAATAAATTTTCGAAGAAAATTCCAACCTTCTGAATCGGCACTCCCCAGTCATTTCCTTTTCGGAGTTGGGTTACATATAAAAATCCCATTAATGCGCCGCCGAGATGTGCCAGTTCTCCACCTGCATTTGCTCCTGCGCTATTGGCAAAAGATAGTACCACATAGAAAATTGCGATATACTTGATTTTCACCGGGCCGAGTAGGATCAGGAAAAAGGTCGTATTGGGTGAAAGGGTAGCAGCCCCAACGACAATGGCAAAAACACCTGCACTAGCGCCCAACATCATCGAGGAATCCACAGCACCCCTAAAATAAGGTGCCAAATTATAAATCAGCAAATAGAAAAGACCACCTGCCAAACCGCCCAAAATGTAGAGGTTTGCGAGTTTTCTACTGCCAAGGAACTGATGAATCAGCAAGCCGAACCAGTAAAGGAATAGCATATTGAACAGGATGTGAAAAATCCCCTCATGCAAAAACATGTAGGTAAAAATACTCCAAGGCTGAATGGCCAATTTGGGTAAAGAGGCCGGCATCATCAGCCAAGAAATCAGCGAGCCATACGTTTCCCCGATTCCCCCAATGGTCATCACTACGCGCAATACCATAAATACTGCCCATACGATAAGATTGATGGCGATCAGCTTGTAAAGGCTGTTGTCTCCATGCTTGAAAGCATTCTTCAGATTTTCCCAAAAATTTCCGTACATATCAATAAAAACTATTTCGGTCTTTTTTCCACTTATATACCAATGCTCCACCAATAATCAAACCACTCAGGTGAGCAAAATGTGCCACATTATCGAGTGGATTATTTACCAATACGTTGTAAATCGTATAAAGCCCATAAAAGAGAACCAGATACTTAGCCTTTACTGGCATCGGAGGAAAAAGCAAAAATAGCTGCGTATTGGGGAACAACATGGCGAAGGCAATCAAAATTCCAAACAAGGCTCCGGAAGCTCCAACCATCGGAATATTCGATTGAATATCAATGATTGCGTTCAGGGTCTGCTTCGCTTGATTGATTTTCGCTGGATCTTCCGGGTTTCGGCTGTATTCATCTACGAAATCAAAAACAGATCGCTGGAAAAACCCTCGATTATCCAGCACAATCCGATTGAAAACTTCAGGGTCAGGATTATTGGAAAAAGTCTCCACTTTGGTTTCCAGTTGGTTGACTCGGTAGATATTGTATCCCGAGTATAAAACTCCCGAGCCCACACCACAAATCATCCAAAGTGTTAGGAGTTTTTTAGGTCCAAGAAACTGCTCCAAGAGCGGTCCAAAGATCAACAGTCCAAACATATTGCTGAACAAATGCCAAAAATCGGCATGCATAAACATGTAAGTCAAAAACTGAAAGGGCTTGAAATTCTGACTCCCGATATAATAAAGGGCAAACCACTCATTCAGCTGAGGCAAAACAAATCCACTCACCAAAAAAAGGACGACGTTGATCAAAAGTAGATTCTGTACTACTGGCGTGATATTTCTAAACATAAGATTCTATTTCCCAAAGAAGGAGTGGATGCTGCTTAAATCCAATTTTACAAAGGTTTTGTTCCCGGAAAGCCCATAGTTGGAATTTTGGCAGGCAAATAGCTGCCCCACGAGGGTTTCCATCTCTTGATCGTTGAGCTTTTGACCTCTTTTCAAAGAAGACTTCCTGGCTAATGAACGGGCCAAATTTTCCCGTGTATCCAATGACAATTCGTTTTTGAAGTTTTTAAATTGCTCGATCAAGCCTTCAAAAAGCTCTTTTTCATTTCTGACCTGAATATCTGCAGGAACTCCCTGCACCACTACGGCCTGATTGCCAAAAACAGAAATCATGAAACCCAGGCTATGCAGCTCAGGCAGCAAGCCCGACACCAGTTCAAAATCACTCGGACTCAGCTCGATCACAGGAGGAAATAGGCTTTGCTGAGAAGGTCCTTGCGCCAATTTGAGCTGCTTCAAGTAGCGCTCATACAAAATCCGCTCATGGGCTGCCTGCTGATCCACGATCAAAAGGCCCGTCGACATCTGGGCTACGATGTAATTTAGCTCGACTTGAAAGGTCGTTCCCGTGTTTTCGAGCATTTCTTTGGAACTGAGAATACTCGGTTCACTCTCGGGATTGGCCCGGGATGAGAAAGTCAAGACTTCCGTGTCATCCTCATTGGACTTTTGAGAGGCGGCTGCGGATCTTCCCTTAAAATCCCCCTCAAATAATTTTTCCCAACCCGAAGCACTGGACTTTTTGAATTCCGGTGTATTGAAGGTCTTATAGCTATATTCTTGATCTACTTTGATTTTATTTTCCGGATCCTGATCCCACTTATCATTGAAGTTGACATCCAATGAAAAGTCCAAGGACGGCACCACATGATGGGCACCCAGGGCTTGTTTCACTGCTGCCCGTACCACGGCGTAGACTGTCCGCTCATCGTCAAACTTGATCTCAGTCTTAGTCGGGTGAACATTGATATCGATATGCGAGGGATCTATCTCCAAGAAAAGCACATAAAACGGATGCTGATCTGTCTGAATCATCCCTTCAAAGGCAGTGCTTACCGCATGATGAAGGTAGGAGCTTTTGATATAGCGATTGTTTACAAAAAAGAACTGCTCACCACGGGTTTTCTTCGCGGATTCTGGCTTTCCGATATATCCTTTGACATTCACATGAGGAGTCAGTTCCTCGCAAGGCACCAATTGGCTTTGATAATTTTTCCCAAAAAGACCAACCACACGCTGACTGAGTTTGCCGGCATGCAGGCGAAACAATTCCATATCATTCTGCATCAGCGTGAATGCGATTTCCGGATAGGACAAAGCCACCCGCTGAAATTCCTCCACGATATGCCGCATCTCGACCGGATTGGATTTGAGAAAATTTCGTCGGGCAGGGACATTGAAAAAGAGATTTTTCATTGCCACGGATGTGCCCGGTGTGGTAGCTATCGGCTCTTGCTTTTTGACTTCTGAGCCCTCTATTTGGATTAAAGTCCCTAGTTCCTCGCTTTCCTGTCGCGTTTTGAGTTCTACCTGTGCTACGGCGGCTATGGAGGCCAAAGCTTCTCCTCTAAATCCGAATGTCCGAATGGAAAACAAGTCCTGACTATTGCGAATCTTGGAAGTGGCATGTCGCTCAAAGGACATTCTGGCATCGGTAGGACTCATCCCCCGTCCGTCATCCACGACCTGAATCAATTGCTTTCCTGCTTCTTTGACAATCACCTGAATTTTGGAAGCGCCGGCATCGATCGCATTTTCCAATAGCTCCTTCAAGGCAGACGCAGGCCGCTGCACCACTTCACCGGCAGCAATTTGGTTGGCGATGGCATCAGGCAAAAGCTGAATCAAATCACTCATCGTTTGGATTTGTTTTTCAGCTTAGAGAAGAAATATCCAACTGCAATGATCAAAACGATGTAAAGCAAGTACTCAAAAATCACAGGACCGAAGTAAATATATCCTGCCAAGCCTCCGACAAGAATTAAAAAAATCAAGGTTCGAAGCATGGCTGTAGAGGCAAGTACAGAAGTCGCTCTGGGGCGAATGCCTTGATGATGCGCAAAAGCTCCTCTGATTCCTGTCTCATAATGCCTTAAGCGGTCGGCCTCGTCCAAATCTCCCAGCTTCCCTTCAGCCTCTAATTCTTTTTTGATACGGGAGGTTCGCTGCTCCAATTCCTCCTTGACTGGATCATAGTATCTAGGCTTAATATCAAATCGACTCGGACTGGCTGTACGAAAGATGGAAGGAAACTTCATGCGTTAAGTTTTTGACTCAGGGAGCAGGTTTGTAAGGCAGATCAGATTTCGAACCTGCCAAAACCAAATTTATATTATTTAAACCCAAATCCATGCTCAAATGTTGACTGGACTTTAGTATCTTCAATTTAATTAAGTCCAATTGGATTTAATTTAGCCCTGTTTGAAGCAATTTTCAGAATTCTTCGTTTTTAAAACTACAGGGTGATGACACAAATTTATCTCAAAAATTAAGGATAAAAAATCAAGCTCGAATGCATAAACTGCTGTCGAAAATAGTTCTAATCTGTTTATTCACATTTTTTTGGACCAGCCAGTCGAACAGCTGGAGTTCAGGCAATTCGCCAGACCCTGTTGCGATGGAAAACATGGAAATGGCCAATTGGGTAGATTCAGTGTTCAATGCATTGAGCCCGGATCAGCGACTCGGTCAGCTGTTTATGGTAGCAGCCTATTCCAATCAAGGTCAAGATCATGTCAATCAGATTGCCAACTTGGTCGAAAAGGAAAATTTAGGCGGACTGATCTTCTTCCAAGGCGGGCCCAAACGACAAGCACGTCTGACTAACTTTTATCAGGCGAAAGCAAAAACACCGCTTTTGATCGCCATGGATGCTGAATGGGGTCTTGGAATGCGTCTCGATTCCATTCCTAATTTTCCCAAAGCCATGACACTGGGAGCAATCCCCGACCCACAATTGATCTATGAAATGGGTGAGGAAATCGCCAGACAGTTTAAGGAGCTGGGCATGCACATCAATTTTGCTCCGGTCGTAGATGTCAATTCCAATCCGGATAATCCCGTGATCGGCTATCGTTCTTTCGGAGAAAACCCACAAGCGGTCGCCCGGCACTCAGTCGCCTACATGAAAGGGCTACAAGATCATGGAGTCATTGCCAATGCTAAGCATTTTCCGGGACATGGCGACACCGAAGCTGACAGTCACTATGCGCTTCCGCTGATCCGGCATCCCGAGACCCGCATTTGGGAGGTGGATTTGTATCCGTATCAAGAGCTTTTCAAAGAAAATCTCAAATCAGTGATGGTCGCCCACCTCAACATCCCCAGCTTGGGAGATAGTGACAATCGGCCTACCAGCCTGAGCAAAAAAGTGGTGACTGACCTCCTGCAAGAACGAATGAAATTCAAAGGGCTGATCTTCACCGATGCACTGAATATGCAGGGAGTCACCAAATCCTACAGTCCGGGAGAAGTGGATGTCCAGGCATTATTGGCAGGAAATGACGTATTGCTTTATTCACAAAATGTCCCAAAAGCCAAGGAGCTGATCAAAAAAGCGGTGGCCGAAGGGAAAATCGAACAGTCAGAAATAGACCGCAGAATCAAAAAAATTCTCAAGTCAAAATATGAAGTGGGTCTCAACGATTACCGTCCCATTAAAACCTACAAGCTACTGGATCGAATAGTCACCCCAAAAACAAACGAAATCCTGGAAAAGCTATATGCCAGTGCCATCACCGTAGCCTCCAACAAAGCTGACTTGATTCCTTTCAGGCAATTGGACACCAAGCGGTTTGCCAGCTTGACCATCGGGGGAGATGGAATAGAATTTCAGAAAGGGCTTGATAAATACGCCAAGTTTGAACACTTCCAGATCGGAAAAGCCAGTAGTGAATCCGAGCATTACAATCTGCTCAAAAAACTGGAGGATTTTGACGTGATCGTGGTAGGCGTGATGGGAATATCCAACAGTCCCCTTCGCGCTTTTGGGATAGCGCCGGGAGATGTAGCTTTGCTCAGAAAGCTTCAGCAGCGACAAAAAACCGTCAATGTGCTGTTTGGAAATGCTTACTCCAGTAAGTTTTTCGAAGGGATTGACAATTTGGTAATGGCCTACGAAAATGTGAATTGGACCCAAAGCATCGTTCCGCAGATTCTATTTGGCGGCAGACCTGCCCAAGGTATCCTACCTGTCAGTACAGGAGGACTATATACATCCGGTGTGGGAGGTTTTTTGAGTGGGCTAAATAGACTGTCTTATGGAACCCCGGAAAGCGTAGGGCTTGACAGCAAAACCTTGGATAAGATCGACTCTGTCGTCGATCGCGCCATCAAAATCCAAGCTACGCCCGGAGCAAACGTATTGGTCGTCAAGGATGGAAAAGTAATTTTTGAACGTTCCTACGGACAATTAGAATACCGAAACAGTCCGAAGGTGAATTCCGAAACTGTTTATGATCTGGCATCAATTACCAAGGTCTTGGCCACCACGCAGGCGGTGATGTTCTTGAATAGCCGCGGGGAACTGGATATGAATAAAACCTTGGGAGACTACCTTCCCGAACTTCGGGGTACCAACAAGGCAAATTTGGTACTCAAGGATGTCATGGCCCACGAGGCGGGCCTAAAAGCTTTTATCCCACACTATGCCAAGACCGTGGAAAGCGGTCAATGGAAATCAGAGTTTTACCAGGAAATCTCCAGTCCGGGATACACCCGACCAATTTCCAATCACATGTATGCCAAAGAAACCCTTCGGGACAGCATCTGGAAGTGGACGGTCGAGTCAGAATTGCTGCCCAAGCGGGCTGGAAGAAATCGCTATATCTATTCAGACCTGACCATGTACTTTATGCAGGCCGTCGTGGAGCGCATCGTCAATCAGCCCTTGAATGAGTTT
>LJXT01000068.1 GCA_001314815.1 Algoriphagus marincola HL-49 | reverse complement strand
AGATTCCAGCGCTCAGGATCGTACTCATCTGATGGTTTGTGATAATATTCGGCCGTATAATTAGCCTGTAGGGTTTTTCCAAACTCCTTTCCTTTCTCTACATGATCAATTCCTGTGTGAAAATACAAGGCCGGCACGCCAACTTTGGCAAAATTGAAGTGGTCCGATCGGAAATAATATCCGGCAACAGGATTGGGCTCCGGAGCTGAATACCGACCCAATTTTTCCAACTCCACATTCAGCAAATCCTCCATCTCGGATTGTCCAACACCGATGACAGAAACGTCACGCATTTTCCCGTAAGGGTTTATTCCATCCATGTTGATATTGGCAATGGTCTTTTCTAGGGCATAAATCGTTTTGCGTGTATGAGAAGTAGCGAATTAAAAAGCACTTCACTTTCAGTTAAGTACAGACTTTCATTAAAAGCACAGACTTTTGATTTAGCACTAAACCCGCTATTTCTCATACACGCTGTTGTGCGTTCGGTGTTCATTTTCGGTCGTCTGTCAGCGTTGGCAAAGACATACTCTTTTGCAATTTTTGGCTTGAGCATTGGCTGGTGCGAATTGCAAATGTGTATGGCTTTTAGCGTTGGCGTTATTCCCATACTTTAGCCGTTTTAGAGTCAAATAAATTCACTTTGCATTTGAATTTTTTCCTTATTGATTCTATATATTCAGCATCACTGTCAGAATAAACCCCAATGTAAATGCTGTATAATTTAGTCAGGTTGCCTTGTGCATCTTCTCGAAACTTTGTTGCCTTATTGATGGCTTCAATTATATGGTCGTCATATTGTCCAAAATTAAATCCAAATGTTACTAACGAGCCTTGAATAGCACAAAGATTTTCATAACAGTATGTTAGATATTTGTTGTGCATAATGTTCATTAACTTTTCACGTCCATTTCCTGCTGTCACAAAGATTGGATATTCTTTGTTTTCCATACGCTCTTTAATATTCTCTAAGAGGTAATGTTTTGTGGTATATTCTTCTTTAATTATGTCAATACCACCATCAAAAAATGGCAAAGTGCCGTGCAAATAGTGCACATTTTGGTCACTTTTATTTTTGCCCCATCTTAATTCTGAATAGTTTGCTTCATTTGACGGAACATAATCGGCATCTTCTTTATCACGACCAAAACCGTCTGTGTGGTTTTTAGATTCGTTTCTCATTAAAACCCAATAAAGAAGTAAATCATAGTTTGTCGTGAAAACATTGCCACCTTTTGCTAAATATTCATTTAGCCAACGAAAACAAGCGGTACTTTTTTCCTCTGGAATAGTAAAAACGTGTTCGGGGTGAAGCTCTTTTACAGCATCAATTAAACTGTGTTTGAGTTCATCACCTGCACTTTTAATTTGCATTGTTAATTCCTTATCCGTCCCAAACATTTCCGCTATTTCAAGAAAATTATCAAGCTGTTGCATAACAAGCTCAAAATTCTTGTTGTCAACAATAGAAAACAGTTTTTTAAGTAAAGGATTGTCAATAGAATCAATGAATTTATTAAGTGCGTTATATGAAAAAATGCCTGAATCATATGCCATACTAAATCCATTACCTAAAAGCAAGTGTTTTTGACGGTTGTTCTTCGCCAAATAGTCTACTACAAAATCATATGTTAGAATTTCTGTTTTTGCCATTATTCAATTAATTGTCCTACTTTGTTTACTACTTTATATTCCAAGTCGTCAAACTCGTTAAAGTGAGCTTTTCCGCACTTGATTTTCATTTGTTCGTCACCACTTAATTTTGACAAGTCAACTTGTGGTGTGCCTGTGTCTTTGGTTTCTGCTACAAAATAAATTTTCTTATCATCCTCAAATACCAATGCCCAATCTGGGTTGTAATTCCCTATCGGTGTGGGGATTTTGAACCAATTCGGCAATTTGAAATAGAATTTTATTTGTTCACTGGTTTCGCAGTCTTGAGCAAACTTGCTTTCAACTCCCGAATCTAACGGAACAAATTCCTCATAAATGGTTTTTGAAGGGTCTGAAACTTTAAACGAAAAGTCGTTAAGATAAACTTCCAATTCCTGGGCTTCAAACAATGCCATTTCATATTCCGAACCACCGATTTTTTGATACTTGATACCGTCAATCATTAAATCGTACAAAGTCCTTTTTATAGCTATTGTAGCCAAGTCTAAAAACAATTGTGGATTGATAATAATATCCTCAATTCTACCTGACTTACTTAAAATTTCTTCAATGGTGGAACGGGTCAATTCTGTTTTACTTTGAATGTAGCCCAAAACATCAGGGATTTTCCAAGAGTAACCCCCATAAGATTCAACTTTTTCACCAACATAGTTTGTGCCTACACCTTCATCAGTCATAGTAATTCCAATTTTCGTAGAACGAATTGAAGGTGATTTGATTTCAGGTAAATCTTTTATGGCTTTTGCAGCCAAAGTAATTAGCTCGTCTGTTTTATAATCAACTCGGTACGTTGTTTTCTTTTTCAGTTTTTCCCAAATCTCCAAAAATTTAGGGTCGGCTTCAAAACCTTTGCGATATTGGATAGCTGTTCTGGTTTGCTTATTTTTTATTCTACCTGTAAATGCTACTCCGCAATCTTCTTCAATTTCTTTTTGTAGTGCTTTGGCAAAATCGTCATATGCTTCATTGGCAATAACCGTCAAGCGATTTATATTTTGGTCATAAGTTCGTTTTCCTGTTTGGTCAACTGCCAAACGTAAACCTCTACCAATTTCCTGACGTTTTTTAATGTCTGACTTTGTTTCGTTTAAGGTACAAATCTGAAATACATTTGGGTTGTCCCAACCTTCACGAAGGGCAGAATGTGAAAAAATGAAACGCAAAGAATTGTCTAAACTCAATAATTTTTCCTTGTCCTTCATTATTAAACTGTAAGTATCGTCATCTGCTTTGGTTTCTCCCGAAGTGTCTTTGAAGGCTCCTTTTTTATCTTGAGAAAAGTAACCGTTATGCGTTTCTTCAACTGAAAATTTATCTAATTCCTTAAAGGCAGGTTTTGAAACATACTCTTGATAAATTTCTTCAAACCATTCGGCAAATTTTCCTTTTACAGGATTTCCTGCTGCATCATAACTTCGGTAATTCGCTACTTTGTCAATAAAAAACAAGGACAAAACTTTTATGCCTAATTTATTCAATCGCTTTTCTTTCTTTAAATGTTCCTCAATTGTCTTGCGGATTTGAAATTTCATTACTTCGTCTGTCAACCCGCCTTGACTGTCGCCTTTGTACAATAGGTTTCCGTTTGAAATGGAAATACATTGATTCACGGCATCAATTTCCTCAATGATATAGCCATCTGCATAAATTTCTCTTTCATTAGAGAGTTTATATAAATCGTCCCCAACCTTTACAGTTACTGATTTCTTTTTTACACCACCTTTATCATTGATGTTGATTGAAACTTTTGCGGTAACTTTTGTTTTCGTTGCCTTGATAGCGTCAACTTGTACAAAAGCATCATTGTAAGCATTTTCTTCTATGATGGAATCTACTTCAATTTGTTTTACCAACCCCAAATCATAGGCTTTTACAGGATTCAGACTGTAAGTTAGGTTGTATTGATTTCTGTGTGTTGCCGAATAACGAAGCGTACAAAGTGCTTTTAGGTTTTCAATCGCTGCAATACGCTTTTCGGTTTCCATGTTTTGTGGCTCATCCACAATTACTATAGGGTGGGTTGCCTGAATAAACTCCACTGGCTTTTGTCCGTTCAGCTTATCATTGGGTTTATTTATAATGTTTTCATCTTTGGCAAATGAATCAATGTTGATTACTAAAACTTCAATGTTATTTGTGGTTGCAAACCCTCTCAAAGTGGAAACTTTGGTACTGTCATAGACCTGAAAATTTACAGGCACATTGTCGTATAGCGTTTGAAAATGTTCGTGTGTGATTTCTAAATTTTTCAGAACCCCCTCACGAATAGCCACCGAAGGCACAACAATCACAAACTTCTTGAACCCGTACAATTTATTGAGTTCGTATATAGAACGCAGATAAACATAAGTTTTACCTGTGCCTGTTTCCATTTCTACTGAAAAGTGCATTCCGTCCAATTTATCGGAAACTTTTATTTCGTTATTGGCTTGAATGGTTTGTAGATTGGTAAGGATTTGTTCTTCCGACAAAATAAGGTTGTTGCTTACTCCATTTATCAAATTTAAAGTACCTTCTTCCTTTAGATTAAATTCCAAAATGGAATCTTCCAAAGGTTGCCCTTCAAACAAATCTGTTATGGATTTTATAGCTTCCTGTTGATAATTGAGATTGGATTCGAAGGTTAATTTCATTCTTTTACTTTTTCAATTAATGTTTCTACCCAAGTTTTAAATCTTAAACACCTATCAAGGACTACATTTATTGTATTTACCTCTGCTATTAATCCACCATAAAATGGCTTGTTTTTGTCAAATCCGGGAATTAATTGTTCCAATCTCTTAGATGGAGCTGTTAATTCGCCATCATTCAATTCTTCAGGATTTTCCTTTTCCTCAACTGCTAATAATAGCTTATTTAAGTTGGTTTGTTTTAAGTCAGGTAAAAACTCAAATCCATCTTTTGCAGCAAACAATAAGCCTTCAAATTCGTGCAGCTGTATGTAGGGAATGAATCGAGGATTATTTATTGCATCCGCTAAAGCTTGTTCTAAAAAATCAACTCTCTGAATTTTATTTTGTTTTTCCTGTGCTACATCATATTTAGGAAAATCATTTCTCAACCGAAAGTAGTCAATGAATGTAGTTACTAAAATATCTGTTTCTCTCTTTAATAACTTATCAATATTGAATTTAAGTCTGTCATATTTCACATCGCCTCCTTTATGCCCTTTGCTGGTAGTCATAAGTATAGGTCGCACATCATAAATTTGATGCGAATTGAAATAGGGTCTCAAAATACCATTTACAAACTCTTCTTCAGTTTGTCCCTCACAGATTATATAGATTGCTCTTATCATAGTCTCCCCCCTATTACATTTTTCTCCCACAATTCACCTATAGAATAATCATCTAACCAAGGCTTAAGCGATTCTTCTGATTGCCTTTTAAATACGGTTTGATTATCTTCTCTATTGGCTACAATAATATCATCAGCAGAAAATTCATTGACAAGATTTACAGATTGTGTGGCAATTATAATTTGAGAATGAACAGAAGCTTTTTTTATCATACCTGCTAATTTGGCAATAGCAAAGGGATGCAAGCCTAATTCAGGTTCATCTAGGATAATTGTACTTGGCAGAATAGGCTGTAAGAGCAAAGTAGTGAGTGCAATAAACCGTAAAGTACCATCAGATAAATGATGTGCATTGAAATATTCATCAGACCCTTTTTCTAACCAATTCAAAAATATAACATCTGGATTTTTACCGTCTGGTGCTAAATCAAATTTTTCAAAGAATGGCGCCACCGAAGCTATGGTATATTCAATCATTTTGAAATGCTTGGGGTGTGTGTCTTTTATTTTAAAAAGAAATGCAGCTAAATTACTTCCGTCAGATTTTAAATATTTATAATCTAATGTTTTGCTAGGTTGCTTCAAAGATGAGCTAGAGCTGGTATCGTGAAAATGAAATACATCAAAACTGGCAAAGAAGTCTCTTAAAAAGCCTGCTCTATCCATTTCATTTTCAGATATTCCGCTTTCGTCTTTTCCTTTACCTCCTAAATCTTCAAAACTCCAAGATTCATTATAACCTCTTGCAAAGGAATTAAATCCTCCTTCGTCTCTCTCAAAATAAAAACCCGTAGATTGTTTTTTTGGCACTAACTTAAAGTCATAACGATTATTGGTGTTTCTGCCTTCTGGTTTGAATACAATACTCCCTTCAATTGATTGTGATTTCTTCCTCCCGAAATACAATAATCCGTTTTCATATCCATTATCTGCCACAAAAAAACCTAGACGTTTTTTGGATATACTATTAAGCATTTTGAAAAACGAAATAAAATTACTTTTTCCCACACCGTTAGCCCCAATCAATATGTTGATGGGTTTGATATAGATTTCACCTGAGTCTCTAATAGACTTGAAGTTTTTGATGTTTATTCTATCTATTGGCATAGCTATATTGTTTTAAATTCAATCCCTGCATCTTTCATTTGCAGTACTGTATTTGTTTTCAATTGGTCATTCCCTTTGAAAAGTTTATCCAATGCAATTACTTTAATTGGCTTTTCAGCAATTACGGAATCAATGTTTTCTTGAGTTGCTTTTTCTAAAAGCAAAATCAATTCATTTCCATTGATTTTATAAAAACTGCTTTTCTTTTCGATTTTACTATTCAGGTCTTTGCCACTTTTTAGTAAAAGCTCGTACACCATATTTTCAATAGTGGCATTTTCTGAAATAGGGTCAACAAACAGTTTCATTTGCTCGGCAAGAGCCTTAGCATCTTTGCCCTCAATTTGTTGCCATTGCTTGAAGTTGCTATCTTCTAACTTTAAAACCTTGAAACCTAAATCTTGAATTTTCAAGTCCTCAATTTTGGATTTTAAATTTTCAATTTCTGCTTTGTTTTCGTCTGTTGGGATTTCACCTTGAAGTTTTTTGATTTCAGATTCTATCTTCTTAATTTCAGATTTGATTTCTTCTTGTATTTTCTTTCCTGCTCTACGGATTCTTTCCTTGCTTATATCAGCTATTGTTTTGTATCCATCTTTATAAGATTGACCTTTCTCATCGCATAATTCAGGAAGTTGAACACATACGAATCTTTGATTGCCTTGCAATTCTTTTTTAATTTCAAAAAGCGAATGTGCAGTTGTACCCGAACCTGCAAAGAAATCCATTATTATTTCATTCTTATCTGATTCGCTTGAAATTTTTATTAGCCTTTTTATTAATTCAATAGGCTTTGTGTAGTTAAAATAATTGTGGTCAAATAATTTTAAAAAATCCAAAGTTGCAGATTGAGTACTACCAACGTCTGAATGTTCTAAAAAAGAACGAGAAACGACAGGCTTTGCGTCTGTCAAGAATTGTTTCTTTCGTGGAGATTTACTTTTACCATCACCACCCCAATAAAGTAAATTAGCTTTAATATGCTCTTCGTGTGTCTCTTTGGAATAAGCCCAAACTGCGGTTTCCTTTGGCCATACTTCTTCCCCTGTATTTGGATTTATTAATGGATAATATAAATTCGGTCGTTCATCTTTGTTCTTATTGCAAGTATATGCAGCAGAGTTCCAAGGTCCACGTGAGTCATTGTCTGGATTTGAATAATATGAGTTTTGTTTCTCAGTTCTATCTAATCTAATCGGAAACCAATTTTCTTTGTTTTTTGCATATACTATAACATATTCGTGGTCACTACTAAACCATTGAGAATCATTAGCTGGTGAAACTCTTTTTTTCCAAATTAATTCAGCAACAAAATTTTCTTCTCCAAAAATTTCATTCATCAGTAGCCTAAGATTATGCACTTCGTTGTCATCAATCGAAATATAAATTACGCCATCTTGTCGCAGAAGATTTTTAGCCAAATAAAGTCTAGGCATCATCATATTGAGCCAATTGCTGTGGTATTGTCCATTTTCTTTGCTGTTCTTTTTGAACATACCATCTTTGGTCATATAGCCTTCTTCGTCTTTGTCGCCTACCCGTTTTTCATAGTCAGCTTTGCTTTCGCTAAACTTATCAGGATAAATAAAAGAGTCGTTTCCTGTGTTGTAAGGCGGGTCTATGTAAATCATTTTTACTTTTCCGAAGTAGCTTTTTTGTAGCACTTTAAGCACTTCCAAGTTTTCGCCTTCAATAAAAATGTTCTCGGTTTCGTCAAAGTTTACGCTTTCCTCTTTGGCAGGAATCAATGTTTTAGTTGTTGGCATTTGCAATACTTTAAAAGCATCACTTTTTCCTGCCCAATTCAATACATAGCGTTCATTGGAAAAGTTGATGTCTTCTCCAAGTGTAGCTTTTAGTTTTTCCCAATCTATTTTCCCTTCGCTAAAAGCTTCAGGCAAAACCTGTCGCAATGCGTTTAATTTTTCTTGTTCTGGTGTCAGACTTGTTCCGTCCATATTTTAATGTGCTTTTCTTTCAATTAATAATTCTTTGACTTCAACATCAAGGATTTCAGCAATCCTGTATAAGTCCTCTAAACTCGGTTGTCGTCTGTTTTGAGCATAAGAGTTTAACATATTATAACTCTTACCTAATTGGTCAGCCAACCATTTTTGTTTAATACCTTTCTGTTCTAAAACGTCTTTTATTCGGTTCATTATTGAACTTGTTTATAATTGGCAAAACTAAGAATAAAAATTAAATATCTCACTAAATGAGTATTTAAATCATCATTCTGTATGGGTGCGGTGGGTAAGGGCAAGCTCTTTTGGTTTTTCAGCGTTTGGCTGTGTGTCGGCAAAAACCAAATGTGCTTGACCGTGCGGTTGGCTTTTTACACTGACGCACAACGGGTTTTGTGCATAATGGGCCGAACCCAGAAGCCCTTGTTCTTCTGCGGTGACAGCCAAGAAAATAACGGAGCGATCAGGCTGCTTACTTTCTTGAAATGCCTTGGCAATTGCCAAAAGAGCAGCTGTGCCTGAGGCATTATCCAAGGCACCATTGTATATGCTGTCCCCTTTTTCATCAGGTTTTCCAATCCCCAAATGATCCCAGTGAGCCGTATATATCACGTACTCATCTGGCTTTTTCGATCCTGTGATTTTGGCCACTACATTCTGAGAAGTGTTGTAAGTAGCCTGCACTTCCATGCTTGTGCTCGCTTTCAGATTCATAGGAATCGCTTCGAAATCTGCCTTTCTGGCTTTGGCCAAAAGCTCCCGCTCATTCAAGCCAGCCATTTCAAAAAGTTGATTGGCAATTGGTAAAGTAAGCCATCCCTCAAAAGCCAACTTATAATCATCTTTTCCTCGATCATCTAAGTACAGCTTGGGCGAGTTCCACGAATTCTGTACCACATTAAATCCATAACCAGCTGGAATCGTATTGTGTACAATCAAGCAACCCAAAGCTCCCTGACGGATGGCTTCCTCGTACTTATAGGTCCATCGGCCATAGTAGGTCATCGTATTTCCCTTGAAAAAAGTAGCGTTCTCTGTCCCAAAACCAGGATCATTGACCAAGACCACTACGATTTTATCCGTCACATCGATATTTTTATAATCATCCCATCCATATTCGGGCGCTACAATGCCAAATCCTGCAAAAACCATCTCCGCATCCTCAAATGCCACCTCAGCATCCGTTCGTTGAGTCCAAAGCACATAATCTTTCAATCCTTCCAAAGTCAATTTTTGACCTTCAGATGAAACCTCCATCGTTGGGGAAGCATTAGTCTGAATAGATACTAAAGGAACATCCTGAATAAAGGAATCTCCATTACCAGGTTCGAGGCCAATTTCTTGAAACTCCTGCAGGAGATAGTCTACTGTCTTTTTTTCTCCTTCTGAGAAAGGCATTCTCCCTTCGAAATAATCCGATGACAAGGTGTCTATATGAGGCTCTAGATCAGAAATTTGAAATTGATAAGTTTCTTGAGAATCACAGGCTGCAAATAACAGCCCCAAGAACAAGAGTTTGAAAGGAATATTTTTCATCAGTTTATTTTTGATTTTCAATGGTCTGATGGTCCCGAAAGCTTTCGGGATGACGATTAACCCCGAAGTATCGGGGAATCTACCTGCCTATTTATTGATTATTTTAATCGTGTCGATTTCATCAGATTCAGGAGGATAATTTTTGTGAAGTAAGCTACGCAAAATTTGATTATGGATAGAAAATTACAAAATTGGAGGAAGCTCAAGCACAAATCATAAAAAAATGAAAACGGCCTTACTTTTTTTTGCATGCCTGCATGGCTTAATCCATTTGATGGGTTTTCTAAAGGCATTCAAATTGGCTGAAATCCAACAACTCACTCAGCCTATTTCAACAATTCAAGGAGTTTTTTGGCTAATTGGGACTTTGCTCTTCTTAGCCTTTGCAGTAGCTTCTTTCTTAGAGAAACCATTAGCTGGCTACCTGGGTCTCGCAGCTGTAGTCCTTTCGCAGGTTCTCATTTTCACAGTCTGGCAGGATGCAAAATTCGGCAGTACCGCCAATTTAATTCTCCTGTTTGTAGCAATACAAATGATCTATCAGGCTAATTGGGAGAAAAAAATCACCTCGGAAAAAGCTGTGTTTAAGGAATCGGGAAGTATTCCTGATCTGAGAAAAATAGAAGAACTACCTCCTGCTATCCAAAAATGGTTGAAGGCTTCAGGATACCGGATGGAAAGTCCCATGATCTCTGCTGAAATCCATCAAACTGCCCAGATGAAAATGAAACCGGATCAAACGAATTGGAAAGAAGCCCAAGCTTTTCAAGTGAGCAGCTTAGACCCGCTTGGCTTCCACTGGCAAGTAGAGATGGATATGATTCCCGGCATTAAAATTTTTGGTAGAGATCAATTCAAAGGTGGAAATGGCGAAATGCTTATTCGTATTGGAGCAGCCATCCCCATTGTGGACGAGAGCGGAGATAAAATCAACGAAGGAAGCCTACAGCGATTTTTAGGTGAACTTGTTTGGATGCCTAGCTTGGCCTTTCATCCGGCTATCAGTTGGAAAGAAATTGATCAAAATACTGCAGAAGCTACTCTGAGGATAAATCAAACTAGTGGTAGCGGAACTTTTCATTTCAATGAAGCTGGTGATTTTGTTCGTTTCGAAGCTTTGCGATTTTATGAAAACAAAAAAGATTCGAAGCGATTCCCCTGGGTTTTGAAAGTGGAAGAATACCGGAATTTTGAGGGCGTTCGAATCCCCAGTACAATGAATGCAACTTGGGAACTACCAGAAGGCGACTGGACCTGGCTCCGCTTGCAGATTGATTCCATTAAATATACTTACAACTAGAAACCCGTGAATAAAAAGCTCATCATCTGTCTTTTCCTTTTTGGAATGAATTATATAGCGTTGGCACAAACTGAAAAGCTTCGATTGGCGGTAGGAGGCCTAAGCCACGGACATGTAGGCTGGGTTCTATCTTCTATGGATCGGGGCGATTATGAAATTGTAGGTATCGCAGAAAGTGACCGAGAGCTTGCAGAGAAATATGCCAATCAGTTCGGTTTCTCCATGAGCTTGGTCTATGATGACTTAGCAGAAATGCTAGAGAAGACTAAGCCTGAAGCAATTGCCGCATTTGGAAACACTTTCGATCACTTGAAAATCGTCCAAGAGGCAGCTCCAAGAGGAATCCACGTCATGGTCGAAAAGCCACTAGCCGTCAGTTTGGCTCATGCCCGCGAAATGGAAGCCTTGGCAAAAAAACATGGGATTCACCTGTTGACAAATTACGAGACGAGTTGGTATCCTACTAACCATCGAGCCAAAGAGATGTTGGAATCTGGGGAATTTGGCGAAGCAGTAAAAATCATCGTCAGAGATGGTCACCGAGGACCAAAAAAGATCGGCGTTGGCCCGGAATTTTTGGATTGGTTGACCGACCCCAAATTGAATGGAGGAGGCGCCTTGATGGATTTTGGTTGCTATGGAGCCAATCTGATGACTTGGCTCACAGCAGGGGAACGCCCCATTTCTGTTACTGCCATCACCCAGCAGCTTCAGCCTGAAAACAACCCCAAGGTGGAGGATGATGCTACCATCATCGTCAATTACCCTGATAAGCAATTGATTATCCAAGCTTCATGGAACTGGCCCATCGGTAGAAAGGACATGGAAATCTATGGGCAGACCGGAGTAATTTATGCCGACAACCGGAACCAACTCCGCATTCGAATGGCGGAAGGCTATGATGGATTTGAGGAGGAAAAAATGGAGCTACCCGAACTCGATCCGCCTTATCCCGATCCTTTTTTATTCCTAAAAGCGGTAATTCGTGGTGAATTTGAGCTTACTGAATTTGATCTTTACTCCCTCGAAAATAACCTTATCGTGATGGAAATCCTCGAGGCAGCCAAAGAAAGCGCCGAGAAAGGAAGGACGGTTTTCCTGAAAAATTAAATCAAAACCCTTTTACCTGTTTGCGCGGATTCCAAAATTGCCTCGACGATCCGAATATCCCGTTTCCCCTCTTCACCGGATACTTTCATTGCCTGATTGTTCATGATAGCCAAGGCATCCTGATCCATCTGATTGGCTTGTTGCCAGGGTACTTCGTAGGGGAAATTAATCTCTCCGAGCGGACTTTTCCCTTTGTTCCCAGCATAAGCCTGAAAGGGAGCTATTTCTATCGTTCCGTCCTCACAATAGATATTCAGGTAATTGATATTTTCTGCAAAGCTGGTTTTAATCCAGCCCGTGACTCCATCAGGAAACTCCAATTCCGCCTCCACAATCTCACCCAGACCATCCTTGTAGATTTCAGGTCTTTCCGTCCAGACTTTGGCCGATTTGATGGCAATGGGTTCCATATTACTTCCCAGCCTGACCCCTTGGATCGGGTAAACGCCCATATCATAAATCACACCTCCTCCCATTTCCCGCTTTTGCTTCCAGTGATTGGTTCGATTTTCCCGATAGCCGGCAGCACATTCTACCCGCTGAACTGAGCCCAGCAATCCTTCCTTGACTATTCGCTGATATTCTAGGGTATTAGGTTCATGCTGACATCGATAGCCAATTGCCAAGCTCACCCCGTTGTCCTTGCAGGCATCGATCATGGATTGGCATTCCTCGGCGGTCACGGCCATGGGTTTTTCACACCAGACCTGTTTTTTGGCCGCTGCTGCCCGCTCCACATATTCACGGTGCATGGAGGGAGGTAAGACCACATAGACCACATCGATATCCGGATTGTCCTTAATGGAGTCAAAATTTTCGTAGTTGTAGACATTCTTTTCGGGAATGCCGTATTTGTCCATCCAGATTTTCTCCTTCGCGGGAGTACCGGTGACGATCCCGGCGAGGTAGCAATGCTCCGTCATCTGTAAGGCGGGAGCCAAAAGATCGGTACTGTAATAACCTAATCCGACTAAGGCTACTCCCAGTTTCTTTTCTGAGTTTTTGGGTTCGACACAGGCTGACAATGCATAAGGGGTCAGGTAAGTCATGCCTGAAAGCAATCCGAGTTTTTTAATCGATTCTCTTCTGGAAAAATGTGTCATCTCTTAGTTCAATTTTCAACCAAAATACAGATTTATAAGATTGCTTTCAAAAATTACTTCTGTTTAACACTTTTTTTAATTTGATCTCAATCAACTGATTTCCTGACTTTTGTCATTCCAAATTTCAGGAAGAGAGTCGAAATTTAAATCAACAAAATCAATTTCAATCATGGGCACTTTAGCAAAACGAAATAGAGGTTTTTGGCCCAAAATGGTCCAGGACTTCTTTGGCGCAGAGAATCCCTTCGACTGGGATGAAAAATTGTGGTTCGCAGACAAATCTGCGGAGGTTCCCTCAGCCAATATAATCGAGAATGAAAAAGAATTCAAACTCGAACTGTCGGCGCCGGGATTTGAAAAGAAGGACTTCAAAATAGAAGTGGAGGATGGCATTCTCAATATTTCTGCGGAGAAAAAGGACGAGAAAGAAGAGGAAAAGGACGATTATCGAAGAAAGGAATTTTCGTATTCAAGTATTCGAAGGTCTTTTATACTTCCCGAAAGTATCACCGAAGAGAGCATTGATGCTAAATACGAAAAGGGTTTGTTGAAACTAGTCCTTCCTAAAAAAGCACTAGCCGAAGGAAAAGCCAAAAAGTCAATTTCAGTAGGCTGAAAACACCCATAGAGGTAGTATTTTTTCATTGATAGTTAGAAAAGGAGCCCCGGATATTCCGGGGTTCTTTTTTGGATTTTATTCCATCCATATAAAAGCAGTTGGAATTCAGTATTTTGAACTCGACTTTCTATTAAATTATAGCTCTATGAAAATATCTCGCATTTCCGTTCTTATTTCAACCATTTCCCTCACTGTCTTTCTTTCTTGCACAGAAAAAGGAAATGAAATCCAAGGTCTTAATCAGCCTGTGGAAGTCATTCGAGACCAAAATGGGATCAATCACATTTTCGCCCAAAATGAAGAGGACCTATTCTTTGCACAGGGATATCTTGCCGCCAAAGATCGTTTATTTCAATTTGAGCTTTGGAGGAGACAGGCCACCGGAACATTAGCTGAGATTCTGGGAGAGAGGGAATTCGAACGCGATCGAGGTGTAAGACTGTTCAAGTTTAGAGGAGATAAGGAGACTGAACTCCGGCACTATCATCCAAGAGGTGTTGAGATTGTCGATGCTTTCGTGGCTGGTATCAATACCTACATCGAAGAGGCAAACTCTAACCCTGAATCACTTCCGATCGAATTTCAAATGCTCGGTATAAAGCCTCAACCCTGGACTTGGGAGGTGGTGATTTCTCGTCATCAGGGTCTTTTAGAAAATGTCGTAGACGAATTAGACATCAGCAGAGTGGTAAGCCAGATTGGATCTGAAAAAGCCAAAGAACTTTACTTTTTTCATCCTAATGAACCCATTTTGGAGCTAGATCCGGGTATCCCTGAAGAATTATTGATGAAGGATATTCTCACTCCCTATCAAGCTTTTCGGCGAAGGATTGAATTTCGTCCGGAAGATATCAAAGAGGAATTCCGTAGGGATATTGAGAAGTTTGAAGAAGCAACAGCCTTGCTTGAGGACGAATTAAATTTTACTTTGAAATCAGACGCTTTTGCACAGGGGAGTAACAATTGGGTGATTTCGGGAGAAAAATCTGCCAGTGGCTATCCCATGATGGCCAATGATCCCCATCGCTTACAAGCCATTCCTTCTTTACGCTATTGGGTGCATCTGAATGCCCCGGGTTGGAATGTGATAGGAGCGGGAGAACCTGTCATTCCGGGCGTTTCCATCGGGCACAATGACTATGGCGCTTGGGGCTTGACGATTTTCTCGACAGACAATGAAGATTTGCGAGTGTATGATATCAACCCCGACAACCCAAGACAATATCGATTCCAAGGCGAATGGCTGGACATGCAAAGTATCCAAGACACGATCAAAGTGAAAGGTAGTGAAGACCAAATTGTGGAGCATTTATACACCATTCACGGGCCTGTTACCTTTATCGACGAGGAATTAAATAAGGCAGTGGCGGTGGAATGTGCCTGGCTGGAAACGGGTTCGGCCCCTTATCTGGCGAGCTTACGCATGGATCAATCGAAGACCTGGGAGGAATTTCGGGATGCCTGCACCTATAATAATATCCCTGCGGAAAACATGGTTTGGGCGGATAAAAACGGGACTATCGGGTGGCAGGCCACCGGTATCGCACCGATCCGAAAGGGTTTCTCCGGATTGGTTGCGACTATGGGAGACGGAAGATATGAGTGGGAAGACTATTTACCGATTGCCGATCGACCCCATGCCGTCAATCCCGAATCGGGGTTTATAGCGACGGCCAATCAAAATGTAGCTCCAGAAGGCTATGAATACCCTGAAGCCTTAGGCTTTGAATGGGCAGATGATTTCCGGGGAGAGCGGATTAAAGAGGTGCTGAGCAAAGATAAAAAGTTTAGCGTAGAGGAATTGGGTGCTTTGCAAAATGACTACCTCGCTCTGCCGGCCAGACAATTGGTTCCATTTCTGAAAAATCTAAGTTTTGAAACTGAGCGAGCTGATTCTTTAAGTCAGGTACTTCAAAATTGGGATTTTGTGTTGGCTCCCAATTCAGTGGAAGCGGGAGTCTATGTGATGTGGGAGCGAATCCTCCGCAGAACTATCTCCGAATTCATGATACCCGACGAGGTCAAACCTTGGCTGGGAAGTATTCAACTGACTCAGGTGCTAGAGTGGATGGAAAATCCTACTAGGATCTATAATCAAAACCCGATAGAAAACCGGAATCAATTATTGATGGCAAGTTTCGAGGAAGCTATCGAAGCTTTGGAAGAAAAACTTGGGAAAAACCCATCCAACTGGAACTATGGACAGGCAGATTACAAGCATGCCAAAATCCGTCATCCCCTAGCTGAAGTGGTCAATACCGAATGGCAAGCCAAGCTCAACACCGAAACGCTGCCTCGAGGAGGCTACAGCTTTACCCCCGGAGCCAACGCCTATGGAGACAACAACACCTCCGGGGCTTCCTTTCGAATCGTAGTGGATACCGAAGACTGGGAAAAAACCATCGGAATCAACAATCCTGGACAGTCGGGAAACCCCGAAAGCCCCTTTTACAAAAACCTATTTCCCATATGGGCTAATGATGGATTTGTGGGGATTCCTTTTTCCAAAGAAAACATCCTCAGAAAAAAAGCAGCCCAAGAAAGATTGATTCCAAAGAAATAAGATCTATTAAAAGTCAAGGTATTAAATCCCCTCCTGCTCGATCAAATAGACTAGCGCAGTCATCGCCGCTGCTCCCAACTCCAATTCTCGCTGATCCACTACTTCAAAAACATCCGCAGGCGTATGATGATAGATGAAATAACGCTGAGAGTCCGGATGCAAACCAATCAAAATAGGCCCCTGATCACGGAGTGGCCCAATATCCGCTCCACCTCCAGGTACGTCAAATTTCCAAATATTATACGGGGTAAAGAGCTCTCTCCAACTGGCAAGCTTGCCACGCTGATCAGGCGTCCCAGAAGAGGAAAAACCCAAGGGTAAAAAACCACCGGCGTCGGATTCAATGGCCGCAATATGTTTTTCTCCTTTTTCTTTAGCCACTCGGGCATACTCTCTACCCCCCGCCAGTCCGTTTTCCTCATTCATCCACATGACTGCGCGAATAGTCCGTTTTGGTTTCCAGCCTAATTGCTTGTAAAGCCTTAGCACTTCAATTGCTTGGATGCATCCTGCACCGTCATCATGAGCTCCTTCTCCCACATCCCAAGAATCCAAGTGACCACCCACGGCAATGATTTCTTCGGGCATTTCTGTACCTCTGATTTCACCGATCACATTGTATGAAAGCACCTCTCCCTTCATTTCTCCCTCAGACTTCAAGAACACTTTAAGGTCCGATTGCTCCTGAAGCAATTCACTCAGCAGCTCAGCATCTGCAGTACTAATAGCCAAGGCTGGAATCTCTGGGTAGTCAGGATTGTAGCGCTGATTTCCAGTATGGGGAATCTGATCAATCCGATTGCTCATGGAGCGAACAATGACACCTTTAGCTCCAAATTTAGCAGCCTCTGCAGCTCCTGAGCCTCGCTGACCCACTGCTCCACTGTAAGCTTGGAAAGTATTGATTAGAGTTGGGTCCATGGGCTGATTGAAAAAGACAATTTTCCCTCGAGCACCTTCACCAAGAGCTTTTAATCCATCAAGCCCTTTGACCTCCACCACATCTCCCAAAAGACCACTTGGTCCTGTCCCTTGCGTATTTCCAAGTGCCAACGCATTCAATTCCAGCGTGCCCAACTTATTTGAATTTACGATCTTCACTTCATCCTTACCTCCACGAACCCAATGCGGAACCATCACCGGCTGCAAATACACGGTATCAAAACCATAGCTTTCCATGAGTTGCCTCGTGTATTCCACCGCTGCCGCAGCTTGAGGAGAGCCGGACAATCTGTGCCCAATTTCCTTACAGAGGTAGCGGAGATTTTCGTAGGTATGCCCTTCTGATAGTTCGAGATTAAAAATCGTTTTGATTTTCTCTTCATGACTTTGGGCAAAAAGTCCCAAAGGAAATAGGCAAATTAAAAGGAGTATTTTCTTCATAATGATCGGTTTTATGGGAATAGAATGAAATCTTGGTAAAATTCAAAACTCACTGGGATTAATGGTTAGAATATCCTGTCAACTCGCTTCATCCTTTAGCTTTTGCCGAAGAATGGTACTTTGATCCTCCTCCAATATCCAGCCCATCTCATTAGCATGTCTACTGGCATCTAGGGAATCCTTCATCAGAATAAAAGGCACACCTAGACTTCGATACGCTGACTGAAGCTTCGAAAGGTCTCGATCAGCCACTGCCCTGATATACACCCCCTGAATTCGACTCGGGAAATCCCGACAAATCTCCAAATAAATCTCAGGATCCTTCTGACCGCTATCTCCAATTAAAATAAATGGCAGTTCAGGATAAGCAGACAAAATATGCTTGGCTTGTTTCAATTTATGATTCCAATGACTCCCTGCTATAAACTGATCCCTTGACAATCCCAAATCACGCAGCATCAATGGTCCTCTAGGAATCTGATGAACCGCCATCAACTCCTGAAGAAAATCATAGAGATTCCAAGGGCTGCTCGAAACATAAAATATGGGATTGCTATCTTCTCCATCCGAACCCTTTCGAAGTGCATCGTACAGGGCAGCTACCCCTGCAAAAGGAATCCTGGTATGGGCGTTATTGGCAAAAGTGGTTTTCAGCATATCCCAAAGCCTCGTTGCCCCAGTGGGTACGATGGTGTCATCTATATCCGAAATGATTCCAAAATCAGCTTTCTTGGATGGCACATAAATCCATCCGCTCGCTTCTACCTGCTCCTGCTTTCTGATTGGGGGCTTAGGAAGGGAAAGGCCTAGGCTATTCCAACCTGACACAGGCTTTTTCATGGGAGAAAATCTGAATTCAAAATATCCCTCTTCATCGGTCTTGGCTAAAAATTCTGCTTCACCCCAAACTAATCGAACATCCAAACCCGGAAAAATCACGGTCAAAAACCGCTTTCGCATGGATCGGAAGTTTTCTTTGAAGCCATCCTCCTCATTCGCAGGTGCGATCCCCTTATCCTCCAAACCCGTCCTGCGAGATAGATCTCCCTTCCACTCCCAAATCCTAAGTAGGGTTGAATCTTTGCCTTTTTCACAAGACCAAGCCGAATACTCAACCATAGCTTGGAGTTTGAAACCTGTCGTTTGAAAAAATAAAGCAAAGGGAGGAGCTTTTTCAAAGCCATTTATTATTCACTTTTAGGTTTTGTAATTTTTCTCACAAAATATCGAAGGTCCAATATCCTAATTTTGAAAAAACTTTGCTGCTTCGAATCAGCCCAGAATAAAATAAATGATTATGAAAAATCTCAGCTGGATATTCCTTTTCTCAATTCTTCTGATTTCTGCCTGTGGCACTGGCACTACAAAAACAGACAACCAGGTCATCAATTTAGACCCTAAGCAGTTTAGCGAATTGAGTCCATCAGGTAAAATCATAGACGTCCGAACGCCTCAGGAAATCGCTCAGGGAAAAATTGAAGGTGCGATAGAAATGGATTATTACAGGCCGGATTTCAAAAGCAAGGTTTTGGAGCTTCCTAAGGACAGCCAAATTTTCATCTACTGCGCCGTCGGATCCAGAAGTAGAGAGGCCGCAGAAATGCTGGTGAATGAGGGTTTCACCAATGTCCACCACCTCCAAGGAGGAATCCAAGCTTGGTATCAGCAAGAATTCCCTTTGACTCGATAAGAATGCGCTGCTAGTAAATTGATTCTATCTGGTACCGAATCCCATTAAACTCAAAGCTTTCCCCAGCTTTTTTGCCTTCCATTACTTTGAAAATGGGGGCCTTCACCGAAATCCCAAAGATGGACTTATCATTCACCTCCACTTGTTCGATTGAAGTGGAAATAAAGAAGGTCCGTTGATCCGTTACGACGACAGCGCCATGTTCAACTTGGGTTTTGGCCTCATTTGGATCCAAATTATTCAGCGTCTCCAATTCTTTTTTGAGGAAACTCAATTCGTGCTCCAAACGAATCAGCATCTCATTTTGACCACCGCTTCCACGATGCGCTTGACTGGCAATTTCATCATGGTCGGTAAGATTCTGACGGATATTTTTTACTTCCTTTTCAAAATCTGAAATAGTCAACTCCTGCTTGATCTGGCAAGCGTGAAGAATACTGGCTTTGGATATATGCTTATCGCTCATAACTCATTGGGATTAATGAATTCAATTTTAAGCCCAAATCGGCAGAGAAAATATGACATTAATCACCCAGAAGCCTGAATTAAATCGAATAATTTCTTTTGACCTAATTAATCAACTGTCTGATCATCGGCTAGACTGCTAGCATTAAAAGCCTAATTACTAGAATAAGCCTAGAGGTTCAGATTATGCCAGCTACACTCTTCCTACTTCCAGCTTCCCGCCAGATAAATAGAAAAATTATGGCATCTGTTATCATTTCAGAAAATCATATTCAGACAGTACAAATCACCTCATTCAAATATCTCATGAATGGGCTGGCCTGTTGCTCCATTTGGAAGCCGAATATTGAGAAGCATGGAAAGCGTCGGGGCGATATCCGTGATCGTAGCATAGCGGGTGCTCGATCCTGCAGGCACATTCCATCCATAAAAAAGAATCGGCACATGGGTGTCATAAGTGTATCCCGTGCCATGAGATGTCCCTCTAGGACCTCCAGTCAGCCAACCCGGCTCCAGAATCAGCAGCAAATCTCCTGAGGACTTATGATTATATCCCATCTGCAAAAGCTTTGCCCTCCCGGATCCAAACTCAGTGCTTCGCATGGTGTGAGCCGTATAGACTTCCTTGATTCCTCGGAATCGTAGAAGGAAGTTGGCCAAGTCCTCCTGCATGTCATCCAGATCAATTTCCTTCTCTTGGATCAATTTGTGATTCAAAAAGACCTGATCGTTTGACACGTTTTCGATCCAGTCCCCTTCACCATAGACGTAGTTGCTGTAGCCCATCAGCTGACTTCGGATATACCCAACATTCACATTCCCAGCAAAGATATTTTCACTTTCCATGTGAGTTGCAATCTCAGCTACCCCATGATCAGCAGATAGAAAAATCAAGTAGTTACCCTTGCCGTACTCTTTATCCAAAAAGTTGAGAAATTTTTCCATTTCGCGATCAAGTCTAAGATAATTATCCTCCAGCTCCATCGAGGATGGGCCAAAGCGGTGACCGATATAGTCAGGAGAAGAAAAGCTAACCGCCAGAAAATCGGTTTCTTCCCTTTTTCCAAGCCTCTCTCCTTCGATCGCCGCATAGGCAAAATCAAAGGTCAAGCTATTTCCAAAAGGAGTCGAAGAAATCATACCTACTCCTCCATTATTCTCATTGAGTTTTGAGAGATCGTAAGGAAAAACAGGGGCATCCTTTCCGATGAAAGGTTGCTCAAAGTTATTATCATCATCAATGCTATTCACATAGGTATTCGCTGGAAAAAGGGGCTCCCAAGTCATCTGAAGATACGTTTGTACCTGCTTTTGCTCATTAAATTTCTGAGCCCAATTAGGTAATTTATCCC
>LJXT01000079.1 GCA_001314815.1 Algoriphagus marincola HL-49 | reverse complement strand
AATCCGACTCCAGCGCCTGGATCAAATCACGCTTGATAATTTCATACCCACCCTTGCTTTTGAGCTCAATGTCGTATTTCATAAATGGCTCAGAGATCGCAAAAGAATCCAATACACTTGGGTTCACGATCCCAAGAATATCCTGAATGTTCATATTGGTAATCTGCAACTCGTCCCCTTCTGGGCTGTAAGAACCCTCATTAGATTCAAAAAAAGGAACTCTCTTCCATTCAAGCTTGAAATCATCACCTTCCACGATGTGTAAATCATCCGAAACAAATTGAAGACTCAACAAAATAAAAATAGCCATTAATAGATTCCATGCCCCATGAAATAACATGGCCCACCAAATGGATTTATTGATAATTATCCAACTAAGTATGAGGCCTAAGGAAAAAGAAATGGCTAAAAAGGGAAGCCAAGATCTAGTAAAGCTTGCGTCGAAGGGCAAATGATGAATACTGAAACAAAGAGCAGAAGCAATCAGAAGCATATCCAAAATCCAATCTTGGCCGTAGCGTTTATAAATAAAAAAAAGACTATAGACCATGACCAAAAAGAGAAAAATTAGAGTGTTCCAACCAGATAAAATGAAAATTAAGGGTGGGAACAAAAGGAAGAGCGCTTGAAGCAATTTATTGTTTGTCAAAAACCCCCGAAACCCGATTTCTTCAATAACCGGTGCAACTAAAATAGGAAGAGTAAAAGCAACAAAATAAAAATTTGTGAAACTACCAGGCTGACTTCGGTCCAGCGGTGGAATTATCTTAAACGCAATCAAATAAAGAATTGTCAGTGAAAGTAAAGCACTCCCACTGACAAGTAACCAATTCTTCTTCATGTTAAGAAGATTTACTTTTTCAAAAATCAATTACGGTTGTAACAACCTTTGGGGTTTTGGAAACCCCGAAGGTTAATTATTTTCTTTAAACCTACGAGGTCAAAAAAAAGACCAAAGGTTTGTAGCTATATTTCCTTGTCCCTTTTTCGGAAAAGCAGAAAAATTTAGTCTCACAATACTTTTAGTACACATTCGCACAGATAATCAATTCTTAATCCCATTACTCCTTGAGTCTAAATATTATGGGATTGTCTGAAAAATCGATTTCACTTTTTTTAAAGAACTGATCGAGACTTTTTTCTTTCGCGGTTCCAGAATAAAAAATTTTTAGGTCTCCTGGAAAAAAATGTAAGGTGATTTCTCCCTGAATCACATTATAAGTCGGAAGAGTTTCGATATAAGGAAGAAATGTCTCACTATCGTTTATTAGACGTACGGGTTTGCAAACATTACTAATTCTATCCCAAATAGATAGAATCAAAGAATTTCCCTTTTGAATTGACATTATTGTTTTTTGTTTAAGATCTACCATTTCTCCTCTTAAAGCATAAGCTTCCCTCCTTTGTAGTTCGGAATAGAAATCAAAAAAATTCACCAGAGTCCCCGGTTCAAAAAGATTGGAAGCGTCTAAATCAAAGCAAGTGGTTTTAGTTTCTGAACCGTTGAATTGATAAATACAATCCGTGCCAGGCACCTGCACTCTTATGTCATTTTCGTAAGTTTTTGATAAATAAGGCAGCCTACGGCCAGAAATTATTTTATATTCTTTTGAACCAAACGGCTTTTTAAACAAAATATCACCATTTTCGACTTTTAATTCAAAAAGCAATTCGGGATTCGAATAAAAGTCAAAAAAAACTAGCGAATCCTTCCATGCAATCATATCCAAGGAATAAATATTGTTTGTTTTTAGGTAACGCTCATCCTTAAATTCACCCTCGAAAGAATAACTCAATACTTTATTTTGACGAGGATCATAAACAAATAACTTTTCATCTATAATCTCAATGTTATCTGGATAATTCAAGAATCCTGGACCTGTCCATCCACCTTCTATTTTACTAATGAATTCCCCTTTTGAATCAAAAATGAAGACTGAATTCGTCCGCCGTTTGTCTAATATAAATATTCTATCATCGGAATATTTTATTGATGAAATTTCACCGATAATTGATTGATCTGTAGTTTCGAGAACAATGGTCTCAATTGAAGAAAAAAGTGAGGAGATAAATATCTCTTCACTTTCTCCCATACCAAATTCAACCCAATCATTATTGGCTTTCTGACATGAAGCTAGGCTAAGGATAATCCCGAAGATTAAATACCATCTCATGTTGCTTATGGAGCTAATGAATTACAAAGTGGTTCTGCGGGTAACTGTAAACCAGGGCAACACTGAATGGGGTCGGGATTACATGTAAGAAAGGTAACAGAAGACCCTCTTCCACCCCTTCCTTGACCGCCACATTGCTTGGTTTCTTCGTCAATTATGGAATAAGATAATTCTTGATTTGGACAATTTTCATAGATAATTTGAGCATGCAGACTATTTAGATTTGGTTGAAATAAAAACGCTAAAAGTAGCACAAAAGATGAATAATAAACTAATTTTTTCATGGTTTTGAAGTTTTAAGTTAGCCCATTTTATAAATAAGCTCTCAGCGCTGAAAGCTTGAACTAAAAGTAGCGCCCCCCCCACGAGAAAAGCAAGTATTTACTAAATGTTTTTTATTGGTTTATGAAAAATTAGTTAAAACTTACTAGGTCACACTAGTTTGATTTAAACCTTCGAGGTCAAAAAAAGACCTCAAAGGTTTGGGTTAACCTTTGGGGTTTTCAAAACCCCGAAGGTTTCTCACCATATTCCCCTGTCCTACATTTGAAGATTTCCGACAGCTGACATTTTGAAACGAAAACTCTTCCTGCTTTCGGAAAAGCAGGAAAACAGAATGCCATCTCAGCGAAACCGTATTAAAGTAATTTCATAGACGTTTACCTCAAATCAAACCTGAAAAGATTAGCCTTCCCATCATCCACATACCCCACCAGGTAGTTGTCATCTTCATGCACAGCAATCCGACTTAAAGCTTGATCTAATTCCAGAATTTCAATGGGATTCAAATCCCAGTCATAAACAAGAATCCGGCTGCTCGTTTGAAATAGATCGTTATTCCAAGGTAAATCATTGTAAAGCACGTAGATTCTATCTGCTGAGACTGCGGTACTGATATTCCCAAAAACGGCATCCGGCAAAATGGTGGAAGAAACCCTTGAGGAGTTTTCTGATGGATCAAATAGCGTAGGCCAATAATGTCGTGATGCTGATAGTTCTAAGTCCCCATTCTTATTCAGTACCAGTACATCCATATTAAAAGAGTAAGAAGATGTGCTTAAAGTTTTGGAATTTTTTGGGTTCTTAAAAAAATCAAACTGATAAGCCAAAGCTAAATTAATATCGGGAACACCTGGAAATTCAGCTTGAAAAGGATATGAACCCAAAGACTGAACAACTTCAGCTTTTCTAAATAAATTGTAGGGCTGTTTAAAAAAAGTCGACCCTAAAAAATGAACTGAATCAAGCTTCACAAACTGTCTTAAAAGACCGTTAATTGGAAACAAATAAGGTTCACAATCGGCTGTTTCAGCTGAGTCCTCAAGAGAGGAGACCGGAAAGCTTTGAAAGCGAATTTGAGAGGCATCATATATTCCCATATTCTCCCCTTCACTTCCGTATCTGTTCAAAAATACAGAAGCACTAAGTTCGCAGGGACCCTGACCTGAGCGGCCAAACTTCCCCAAGTATCTATCTTCGACAGGATCGATCAATCGATAGATATAATCTAAGCCATCGTCATTAATCAATAACTTATCCTCCACCAAATACATGTTCCATGCTCGGAACAGTGAATCGGCGGAGGATAAGGGTGTAGCGTTCAGTTTTCTTGACCGGTCAAATTCCTCCAAAGGATCCGTCAATTCGACTTTTTTACTACAAGAAACAAATAGTGAAATTAAAACTACAAAAGAGAAAAGAAGACTATTTTTCATGTGTCTATAATTATTTTTCAATGGTCACATGGAATCTCGCATGGTTGCCCTGATAGATCGAGAAAAAACAAAGTGTGATGGCTACATCATGCTTGTATTATTCAGAAAGGCTCGATTTCATGATCGGAAAAGAAAACAAGCTAAATAAAAGATCAAGTTACATGTAAGATGGACAGCGAACTTCGGTTCCTTTTGCTACATTGACATTGATTGGGTTACTATCAGAGTCAAGATAAACAACGACGGCACAGTCTCTCCAAGGATTCTCAACACAACAAATAACAGTAGGTTCTGCCATTGACTTTTGAGACATGACCATGGGAAGGAAAAGTAAGCCAATGCAAATACTTTTGATGAAATTTTTCATTTTTTTAAAGATTTAAAATTAAACGATTTATTAAAAGGCTCTCAGCGCTGAAAGCTTGAACTAAAAGTAGCGCCCCCCACGAGAAAAGCAAGTGTTTCCTAAATATTTTTTACTGCTTTATGTAAAATTAGTTAAAACTTACTAGGTCACACTGGTTTGAGTTTATCTTCAAAGTCAAAAAAAGACCTCAAAGGTTTGGGTTAACCTTTGGGGTTTTCAAAACCCCGAAGGTTTTTAATGATATTCCCCCGTCCTACTTTTGGAGATCCCCGACAGCTGAAATTTTGAACATTTGGCAGCTTCCGCTTAAAGCCATCAGAAGAAAATAGCTGATTGGGAGATTTTTAGCATGTATTTTCTTTTGACAGGTAGGCTATATGGAAATGCAAAAAAATAAAGTCTTGGCCTGCTATATGTCTCATTCCTGGTTAAAACACTTGAAATCAAAGCAATAGGAAAGAGGATTAGTGAAGAGAAAATCAGGATATATGATTAATTCCTTTTATTTTGAACAAAACTTGCATTTATGCGTGTTTTAGTCGCTGAATAGCTAATTGGCTCAATAGAGAAATGAAAATAGGAATTGTTTGTTATCCTACCTTCGGTGGTAGTGGGGTGGTCGCAACGGAACTCGGAAAAGGACTGGCGAAAGTCGGTCATGAAGTCCATTTTATCACCTATCGCCAACCGACCAGATTGGATTTTTTTAGTGAAAACCTTTTTTACCACGAAGTTGACATCAAGAGCTATCCGCTTTTTGAGCATGCACCTTACGAATTGGCATTGGCAAGCAAGATGGTCTCCGTAGTGAAATATGAAAATCTGGATCTCTTGCATGTTCACTATGCCATCCCGCACGCCTCTTCGGCCTACATGGCCAAGATGATCCTCGCCGAACAAGGAATTCACATTCCGGTCGTGACCACACTCCATGGTACGGACATTACCCTAGTGGGGAAGGACCCGAGTTATGAACCCGTGGTGACCTTCAGCATCAATCACAGTGATGGCGTGACGGCAGTTTCACAAGACTTGAAAGATGAAACCTATGCCTATTTCGGTGTCAAGCGTGACATCGAGGTGATTCCCAACTTCATCGATCTCGAGCGATTCAAAAAGCAGAAGAAAGAACATTTCAAACTGGCCATCTGTCCGGATGGGGAGAAGCTACTGGTACACACCTCCAACTTCCGAAAGGTAAAACGCGTAGAAGATGTCATTCGGGTTTTCTACGAACTTCGAAAAGAAATCCCCGCCAAACTGCTTCTCGTAGGAGACGGCCCCGAGCGGGACAAAATGGAGCGGCTTTGTCGGGAATTGGGCACCTGCAATGATATCCGTTTCCTGGGCAAGCTGGATGCTGTCGAGGAGGTTCTTTCGGTATCAGACTTGTTTATAATGCCTTCGGAAAAGGAAAGCTTTGGGCTTGCTGCATTGGAAGCCATGGCCTGCGAGGTACCAATTTTAACTTCCGACGCGGGAGGTATTCCCGAACTAAACATTGATGGCAAAACTGGGTTTGTATGTGAAGTAGGAGATATTCAGGGAATGAAGGAAAAAGCGAAAATTATTCTTGACGACAAAAACCTGCCAACATTCAAAGAAAATGCTTTGGCAAGAGCCAAGGAATTTGATATTTCAAACATCCTCCCCCGGTACGTGAAATATTATGAGGAAACCATCGAAAAGTCGATGGCCAAATCTCTCTAATTGAAGTAAATAGGAAAAATCTGACAAAAATCACTCAGGTTTAGAATCATAATTAGTTAATTTTGCAAGTGATGAGACCAACTGTTGCAACCCATAGTCCCATGAAAAAGATAGGAAGACTAGATAGACCGGATAATACCGGTTCTGCCAAAATGTTTGATAATCCACTCTTGGAACGAATTTCAAGAACCCATATTTCGATCCCAATCACCATGTTTTTTGTGTTTGCGGGGATATCGCTTTACTATGGCATCACCACCACAGTTATCTCTTGGCCTTTGGCAATCGGCTTATTCTTAGTTGGATATATCACCTTTACTTTTGTGGAATACATGATGCACAAGCACTTCTTCCACATGGAGCCTGATACTCCCATGAAAGACAAATTACAGTATTCAGTACATGGCGTGCACCATGATTATCCCAAAGACAAGGATCGCTTGGCGATGCCTCCATTTGTGAGTGCGGCCTATGCAGCGATTGCTTATCTGATTTTCAAATTGATCATGGGCAACTTTGCTTTTTATTTCCTTCCTGGATTTTTGGTTGGTTATGCAAGTTACTTGGGGGTGCATTACATCGTGCATGCCTTCAACCCGCCCAAAAACTTCCTGAAGATTCTTTGGGTCAACCATGCCATCCATCATTACAAGGATCCGGATGTGGCTTTCGGAGTAAGTACTCCGCTTTGGGATTACATCCTAGGCACCCTCCCGAAAAAAGATTAGAATTAAGAGGCAATTTTAAAAGACTTCCGTCATTGCGATCCGCCGCGGCGGAGAAGCAATCTTTCCTGATTTCAATAAATCAACATTAAGATCGCTTCTCTCGACCTTGTCGAGATCGCGATGACGGAATTTTATTTTTTTCGGACAGACTCTTTTTTATTTTCACGTATGCAAAAAATATCCATTATCGGTTTGGGTTGGATCGGTCTGCCTTTGGCAAAAATCCTTCAGGAAAAAGGCCATCAAGTAAGCGGTAGCACAACCACAGCCGAAAAAACCAATCTGCTGCTAAAAGAAGGCGTCCATGCCATCCAATTCTCCCTCGACCCCTATCCCTCAGGAGTGGGCTTTCAGCAGCTATTCCAATCAGAAACTCTAGTGATCAATATCCCTCCGAGAAGCCGCTATGATGGCGGGGAAAAATACCTGGAGCAATTAAAGTTTTTGAAGGATTTGCTTTCCTCTTCAGCGATCAAAAAGGTGGTCTATGTGAGTTCCACGGGAGTTTATCCAGAAGAAAACAAGGAATCCATCTATACCGAGAATGATATTCTGAACCTTGAAAATACCGGAAATCCCAACCTTTGGAAGGCAGAAAAATATCTTCAGGAGAATCTCACGCAAAAATTGAGCATCATCCGCTTTGGGGGACTTTTGGGCGATGATCGAATCCCAGGGAAATATTTCTCAGGTAAGGAAAATGTGACGGGCCACACCGGAGTCAACTTCATCTACCGCCTGGATGCTGCCCATTTGATTGCTTTTGTGATTGAAAATGAATTATGGGGAGAAACTTTCAACGGTGTGGCTCCAAAGCATCCGCGACGCAAGGAAATCTATGAAAAGAACGCTCGAGAATTAGGTATAGCGCCGCCACTCAGCTATGCACTTGAGAAAGAAAATGATCAGCGAATCATTTCAGGCGAAAAAATCCTGGACATGGGTTTTGAATTTCTCTATCCGGACCCGCTTGATTTTCCATATTCTTCTCCAAATCAGTAATTTCATTCTCCCAAACCAAAACCCAATGAAAAGCAGCATTACCCTTTGGGTTGCCATTATTTTGATTTCCGCTTGCAATCCCGACAGTAAAGAAATCGATTACACCGATTGGTCGCATTATGGGGGACCTGAAGATGGAAGCCGCTATTCCTCACTCAGTCAAATCACCCGGGAAAATGTCAATCAGCTTTCCGTAGCTTGGACCTACCAAACCGGCGATGCTACTGAACGATCCCAAATCCAATGTCAACCTATCGTCAAAAATGGATTGCTCTATGCTACCACGCCTGGATTGGATGTTTTTGCTTTGGATGCTGCGAGTGGAGAGGAAATTTGGCGTTTTGATCCCTTCGAAATTTTGGGAGGGGAAAACTCCTGGGCCGGAACCAATCGGGGTGTAAGCTATTGGGAAAAGGGGGAAGACAAGCGTATCCTATTTGGGGCAGGCAACTGGCTCATGGCGGTTGATGCACTGACAGGAGCGCCTATTCCAAGCTTTGGAGATGGCGGAAAAATAGATCTCCGGAAAGGACTGGATGATAAACGGGAGGATTTTTTGATCGTAGCGAATGCCCCCGGCGTGGTTTTCGAGGATCTTTTGATCATCGGAATGCGGCTATCCGAGGGCTTGGACGCTGCACCTGGACATATCAGGGCTTATCATATTCCCACTGGAAAAATGGAGTGGATATTCCATACGATTCCTAAAGAGGCAGAATTTGGCTATGACACTTGGGATTCAAAGTATGTCTCTCAAATTGGCGGAGCGAATAATTGGGCAGGAATGGTGGTCGATTATCAGCGGGGAATGGTATTTGTCCCTACGGGATCGGCTACTTATGACTTTTGGGGAGGCTACCGGCATGGAGACAATCTCTTCGCCAACTCCCTTTTGGCTTTGGATGCCAAAACCGGGGAGCGAATCTGGCATTTTCAGGGAGTTCATCATGATGTTTGGGATCGGGACTTCCCCTCTCCTCCTACCCTTATTCGTGTGAATCATGACGGCAAATGGATAGATGCTGTCGCCCAAACTTCCAAGCAAGGGTTTACTTATGTATTTAATCGGGAAAGCGGGAAACCCCTTTGGCCCATCGAGGAGCGAGCTGTCCCACAGAGCAGTTTACCTGGAGAACAAAGCAGCCCCACTCAGCCTTTCACTACCCTCCCGGAGCCTTTCATGAATTTGGTTTTTGAAGAAAAAGATATCCTAGACCTCAAGCCCGAATGGGAGACTGATATTCGCGATCAGCTTCAAAATGCACTCTACGGAGATATGTGGTTTCCCCCAAATGCTGAAAAGCCTCTTGTTTTATTCCCCGGAATGGATGGAGGCGCAGAGTGGGGCGGAGCAGCTTTCGACCCCGAGACACAGATTTTTTATGTCAATGCCAATCAAATCCCCTGGATGATTGAAATGACGCCTAATTCGGATTTTGAAAATGTAGGCAAGTCAGTATACACCAATTACTGTGGCAACTGCCATGGTCTGGAGCGAAAAGGAAACCTTCCGGCTATTCCCGCTCTCTTGAACCTTGAAGCGAAATACAGTCCTGATTCCCTCACTGCTTTACTGAAAAAGGGACGGGGTGCTATGCCTGCCTTTGACTATCTCTCCGAAGAGCAGCGGGATGTTTTAGTCGATTATTTGCTGGGAAAAAGTCAGGAAGGAGACAAAAAGGAACCGGAAGCCGAAAATGCTGCCCTCAATCCTCGATACTACATGAGTGGCTACAAAAAGCTTCTCACCAAAGAGGGACTCTACGGTTCCAAGCCACCTTGGGGGGTTTTGACTGCTATCGATATGCAAACCGGCATGCGCAAATGGCAGGTACCCTTGGGAGAAATTGACTCTTTGAGTCAGCAGGGCTTTGCGCCCACAGGGACTGAAAACTATGGAGGTCCGGTAGTCACTGCCGGAGGATTACTCTTCATTGCGGCGACCAAAGACGAGAGGATAAGGGCATTTGACAAGGACACGGGCGAGCTCTTGTGGCAGGCTGACCTTCCTGCTTCGGGTCATGCTACGCCGGCTATGTTTGAGCAAAATGGCAAACAGTTTTTGGTGATTGCCTGCGGAGGAGGAAAGGGCACCAAAAGCGGTGATAGCTATGTGGCTTTTGCCTTGCCGGATTGATTTGGGATTCCTAGAAATCAGTTAAGGAAGGTGCTACTATTTACACATTTTTACATTTGAATCTATTTTATATCGCTCATGCCTACGGCATTTCATCCAAACTTTTACCGCCAAATCCAGCCATTAAAATGGCTGGTTAAACTATCATAAATGCCTACGGCATTTATTCCTTTAAATAAGTTTAATTCATTAAGTCTGACAATCCACTGAACCCTTTTTGTCAAAATCGCAGGTTTCATAATGAAAGTCCCATAGGGACGGCATATTTTTTTGCCAGAGGTTTCAACCTCTGGATCATGATGATCACAGTAAGCCTTAGTCCCTTCGGGACGGTCGATATTTATTCCTCCTTTTGAAGTGTGATTAGATTTTCAATTACTTTTTCTTGGACAAAAACTATTCAATAAAGGTCAAATGCTTGGGTAATAATCAGCGCTTAGCCTCACCCGAATTTTTGTCCAAAGACTTAATCTGAAGTCGGATCAGCTCCAATCGCTGATCCGTCTTTTTTTTTATCTTTTTCAAGGTTGTATTGCTTTGATCCAAATTCCGTGAGCGCTGTATCTCTTGCTGCACCAATAGCTCCAAGTCCTCCAATCGCTTTTTTTGAATCCGCTTCTGCTTGGCGTACTCACGAATGAGCAAAAAGTGAAAGGCTGCCAAGACAAAAAAGATCAAAAAGATCAATACAGAAATAGTCAGATCGGATAGAGGCATTGCGACAAAATCAGAAGAAAAGGCAATTCAGGCTTTTCTTCAAAATTAAATCGAAACACATCGCTTCGAAATACGACAAATCACCTATTTAACCTTGACAACACTACAGGGAAAGTAATAGGCTAATTTCTGTTCCTTGCCCAGTTTCGGATTTCACAGAAAGAATGGCCTCGATTTCATCAGCTCTTTTTTGCATATTTCCTAAGCCATTTCCCGCTTTGACCATTTCCAGATCAAAGCCCTTCCCATTATCTATGACCTGAAATTGAAGCCGATTTTCACTGAGAGAAAAAATCACTTGAATTTGGCTTGCTTCGGCGTATTTGACAGCATTTTGAACAGCTTCCTGCACGATTCTTAAGATCTGAATACTATTCGCCGAGCTGATTTTCTTCGAAAGGTCCAATCCCTCCTCCTGCACAAATTCGAGTTTGACATCCGTTGATTGTTTCCCCTGTTGAATGAAATTTTTAACCCTACCGACCAAATCTTCCAAAGTAACAGCTCCACTATTCATTGCCCAGATAGTATCCCGGAGTTCGCGGATAGTCTGCTTTGTAAAATTGGCAATCGACTCATAGCGAGGAGTCAGGGTTTCCTTGATGGGTTCAAAGTATTTGAGGTTTTCGATCGAGGAAATGATAAAGGTCAATTGTGCCCCGATATTATCATGCAGGTCTCGGGCGATCAATAGCCTTTGTTCCTGCAATTTGTTTTGAGTCTCTATTTGAGCCAAAGCCTCCTTGAGTTCTACCTCCTGCTCCAACTGCCGGTTTTTCAGCTTTTGCTGCTTGTAGAGAAGGTAGCCCACCAGTCCGAGCACCAAGGCCATAAGAAGCGAACCATAAAGTTGAAAGTTTTTATTTCGGATTTGCAGGTGCTGCTCCGAAATTTGACTGTCCTTGAGGGCTGTTTGATATTTGGTCTCCAGTTCGGCAGTTAGTTCCTTTGCAGCTTTTTCTTCCTTGCTTCGCAGGGTGGATTGATAGAGGTTGGCATAATACCTCGAACTGTCGGCATCTCCCAGTGCGGCAAAGCTTGTGATCAACTCCAAATAGGGCCCGAACACATCATCCTCGGCACCTTGGCTCACAAACTTTTCAGCAGCCGATTCTAGGTATTCTTTCGCCTTTTTGTAGTTCTTTTTTGTGTTTTCGACCACTCCCAAAGCATACTCCATGGTAGCTTCCTCATAGAGTGCATTGACAGCTCTGGCAGCTTCGAGGCCTTTTTGAGCAACTTCTTCTAGACGATCCATGTCTCCTTTTTCTTGAAGAAAAAAGGCATACATCCGATAGGAAACCGCCAAATTGAGAGGATCGTCTTCCCGAATAGCCAAATCAATGGCTTTCTGAAAGTATTCCTCTGCTTGATCAAAATTCCCCAAATACTTATGGGTTGTCCCCAGATTGGCATAGCTACCAATCAGATTCCTAAAGTCTTTTTGAGCCTCTCGCATGACAGCGGCCCGTTCATAAAACTCTATGGCCTTGGGATAATTGGACATGTTTTGGTAGATCACTCCGATATTATTCAGAATAGTAGCGGCATTGAGCAGCACCCCTTCCTTCTCGAAAATGGGTAGCGCTTTCAAAAAATAGGTAATCGCAGAATCTGATTCATATTTCCGTTGAAAAATAAAACCCAAGGCATTGTAAACCTTTGCCATTCCGAGCGAATCCCGATTTGCCTCTCGTATTTCAAGGGATTTGAGATAAACCTCACTCGCTTCATTAAGCTGGCCTTTTTGCAGATATCCACTACCCAAATCACTGTAAGATTGGGCTAAAAGCGCCTGATCGCCTGTTTTCTCAGACAGTTCAACCGCCAGTTGACCATAGTAGATCGCTGAATCCAAATTGATTGCAGCATAGGTCCAGCCCAATTCCCCATAGATCGCAGCGAGAGTTTCATCAGCGTTTTCCTGCTGTGCGCTATTCAGCAAACTGTCGACAATCTGTCGAGGAGATTGTCCAAATACGTATGGACTAAGTACTAAAAAAAGGAGAAGGCTAAAACAAACTCGAAGTTTCATATAATTATAATTTTTTTTCAAGGCCATATAGCTTGTCCCGAACTTGATTCGGGAGAATCTCGTCTGTTTTACAATCATCTCTTTGTGTGACGGGTACGTCATGCTCGATTTCATGACAATAGATTTTTTTAGGAAGGGGATAGACAAATAAAAACCCAAGCTGAGCAATATTTCATAGCAATTAAATAATAAAAAGAGATTTTTTGTAGAAAAAAAAGTATCCTTTTTGGAAAAGAACACAATCTTCTATGGAATTGGGCGATTTGCTTGAACCAAACTAATTCTGAATCTTAGGGTTTGATTTAGAGCATATAAACCCAAAGTATACAATGAATTTCAACATGAATGAAAATCAGCGGATGATCGCTGAAATGATTCGGGATTTCGGAGCGAAAGAAATCACTCCTTTCCGAAAGGAATGGGATGACAATCAGCACTTCCCGATTGAGCTTTTCAAGAAACTGGGAGAGCTTGGCCTGATGGGCGTGCTAGTTCCAAATGAATATGGAGGCTCGGGTTTTGGCTACTTTGAATACGTCACAGCCATCGTAGAACTATCCAAACTGGACCCTTCCGTCGGACTTTCCATGGCCGCCCACAATTCCCTTTGCACTGGGCATATCATGCTATTTGGCAATGAGGAGCAGAAGAAAAAGTACCTCCCCAAACTCGCCTCCTGCGAATGGCTTGGTGCTTGGGGGCTTACCGAACCCAATACGGGATCTGATGCCGGAAACATGCGAACCGTCGCCAAGAAGGAAGGGGAATACTACATCATCAACGGAGCTAAAAACTTTATCACCCATGGCTATTCGGGTGATGTAGCTGTCGTGATAGCACGGACAGGAGAAGTCGGTGACTCCCACGGAATGACGGCTTTTGTGGTCGAAAAAGGCACTCCTGGATTCAAAGGAGGCAGAAAAGAAGACAAACTCGGAATGCGAGCTTCAGAGACTGCAGAGATGATTTTTGAGGATTGTAAGGTGCATGAAAGTCAGATTCTCGGCGAAGTCGGGGAAGGCTTTATCCAATCCATGAAGATTTTGGATGGCGGACGGATTTCCATTGCAGCACTTTCCTTGGGAATCGCCGAGGGTGCCTTGGAAGCTTCGATTCAGTATTCCAAAGAGCGTCAGCAGTTCAATCAGCCAATCAGTAAGTTTCAGGGAATTTCCTTCAAATTAGCCGATATGGCTACCCAGGTGGAAGCAGCGAGTCTGTTGACGTTTAAGGCAGCTGATCTGAAAAACCGAGGGGAAAAAGTAACCTTAGCCGGAGCTCAGGCCAAATTGTATGCTTCTGAAATTGCGGTTTCTGTGGCAAATGAAGCCGTTCAGATTTTTGGTGGCTACGGCTTTACCAAAGACTATCCGGTGGAGAAATACTATCGGGATGTCAAGCTGTGTACCATCGGTGAGGGTACGTCTGAAATCCAAAAATTGGTGATTTCGAGAGAGGTGTTGAAGAAATAGAATTATCCTGAGCCTTTCCCAAAGTTTAGAACTTTGGGAAAGCTTTTTTAATATGGATATTCTGAAAGCCATTCCATAAAGTTTTCTCGGTGAATTACTTGAACAGGCGCTGACTTATAATTTTCAATAAAAGCTTTAGGAGTTCGCACTTTGGCCTTTGGATTCCACTTGAATTCAAATGGATATAACTGACCATCTATCTCTTCTATGTAGTCTATTTCCCCTCCTCGAGCTAATCTCCAAAAATAGTTTTTCCCATGAAAGCCATTATAGCTGAGCAGCTTCACTCTTTCACTGATTAAGAAGTTTTCCCAAATGGGTCCTATATCCTGACGATTCCCTAAGGCTGAATAATTCCCAATCACAGAATTTCGAATTCCATTATCAATAAAATAGTATTTCCGACTGCTACTAATTTCGGATCTTAAATTTCTGGAAAATGGCTGTAGCCGAAAGACGATGAAAGCCTTTTCCAATAAGTCAAGATAATTTGAAACTGTATTTTTATCCGCCTGTACTGTCCTCCCTAGTTCATTCATACTTACTTCAGATCCCATTTGCCATGCTAGGGCCTGAAGAATTTTATGGAGTAATTCTGGCTTTCTAATCCCCTGAAAATTCAATAAATCCTTATAGAGATAACTTGACGCTAAATTTTTTAAAATTTCTATTTCATTTCCAGAATTCGTGACTACCTCAGGATAGGACCCAAAAACAAGGTGCTTTTCCAGCGCCGAAATCATATGGGGAAACCCGAAAGCTTGAATTAGCTCCGCCCAACTGAAAGGAAAAAGTTGAAATTCCCACTTTCGACCCGTCAAAGGTTCATGGATTTGATTCGCTAATTCAAGAGATGAAGAGCCTGTTACAATCAAATTCAGGTCTTGAAAATTATCAATAATCAATTTGAGCGTAATTCCAATATCAGGAATCCGCTGAGCCTCATCAATCACCACTGTTTTGGAATTTGAAAGGTAGGCCTTCAAAAAAGGTAACGATGGTCTGGATAATGAAGAAATTACAGAAGGTTCGTCCGCATTGAGATATAAAAATTCTCCTTGCGTTTCAGCTAACTTTTTGACCAAAGTTGTTTTTCCTACCTGCCTTGGCCCCAACAGAATTGTGGCTTTACCCGAGCCAAATTTGGAGAAGAGCTTTTCGAAAATTTTACGATCAATATGCATATTCAGTGAATATATTCACCAAATATACATATAATTGGTGATTACAATCACTGATTATGCATTTTTCTGATTTCTCGGATGAAAATCCGTCAGGACCTGCCGCAAATAATCCCGATCCAAATGCGTGTAGATCTCTGTAGTGGTGATGCTTTCATGACCTAGCATCTCCTGCACAGCACGTAAATCCGCACCGCCTTCGATCAGGTGTGTGGCAAAAGAATGACGGAACGTATGCGGACTGACATTTTTCTGGATTCCCACGCGCTCGACCGCATCCTTAATAATCATAAAAATCATCACCCGGCTGAGCTTTTTCCCTCTGCGGTTGAGAAAGACATATTCCTCATGTCCCCGGGCAATTTTTTGGCGGTTCCGCACTTCTTCTTGATAGATTTTCAGATATTTCAGTGCATCCTTTCCGAAGGGAACCAAGCGCTCCTTATTTCCTTTTCCTACGATCCGCAGAAATCCGATGTCTTCAAAAATCTGGCTCTTCTTCAAATTGATCAATTCGGAAACCCGCAAGCCACTACTGTAAAGCAATTCCAGCATAGCCCGATTTCGATGGCCTTGACCTTCGCCTAGGGGAATCCCCTCCAAGATTTGATTGATTTCGTGAAAGCTCAGTGTATCAGGTAATTTTCTGCCTAAGCGAGGCGCCTCCAGCAACTGAGCAGGATCTTTTTTGACCAAGTCCTCGTACATCAGGAAGCGGTAGAAAGCTTTAATTCCCGAGATCATCCGGGCTTGGGTAAATTCGGAAAGTTCGAGCTCACCGATCATCCGTACAAAAGCCTGAAGTTCTTTGGAGCTCACTTCCAAGGGACTTAAACCCTGATAATTCATTTCCACAAATTCCGATAATCGCTGCACATCCCGGTAATAGGCCTCGATGGAGTTTTCACTCAAGGAACGCTCGATCTTGAGATAATGACGAAACTGCTTGATGTAGGAATCCCAGGATTTGGACATGATTAAAATTTATTGGAGGAGATCAAAAATGGAGCCATGAATTGATGAAATCGAGCATGACGCAAGCGACACACGGAGGGATGATTAAAATTGCGAGATTCCATGTGACCGCTTTAAGACAAATTATAAACACATGAAATACATGGAAATACGATGGAAATAGGCTCCGATAAATCGGAGCGAAATATCAGTCAAGCGACTGATCAAAATATTTCACCGAGGGAAGCGAGGTGTATTTCTATTGTATTTCACGAAGTGTATTTCCAATTTAAACCCTCCAACGAAAACTCTTCTCATCCATCGCCCGCATGGTACAAAGTACCCCATCGAGATGATCATATTCATGCTGGATCAGTTCAGAAATTGCTCCATCCACTTGCCAGCTTTGCTTTTCCCAGTTTTCATCCCGGTATTCCAAGGTCAGGCTTTGATGCCGCTCTACTTTCACAAAGAGATTGGGAAAAGACATGCAATCATCCCAGAGTTCGAATTTTTCGCTACTTAGATTTTTCAACTCCGGATTGATCACCACATAAGGCCGGTCCAAATTGAGATAGAACATCCGCTTCATAATCCCCAACTGAGGAGCCGCAATCCCTCTTCCAAAACCATATACCCGACGGATATCTTCCATGGCTTCATGGAGCTGCTTGGTCCATTCAGGGACTTGGGGCAGTTCGGACTGAAGTACGGGCTCACAAGTTTGATACAATTTCGGATCGCCGAGTTTGAGGATATCATGGGTGGTTTTCATAAGTGGATTTCAGACAAGATGCTTTGAAGATAGTCCAGTAAAGTGCTTTTTAAAAAGATTTTTAACTGATTAACAAAACATCAAAGATTAATAGAACAGCCTTGATTTCACTTTCGATAAATAAAATTCTATAAAAATTCAGAGGAAAATTTGCATAATAATAATATGTTAGCAAAAGCTAGTCAATCGATTAGTTATCTCTAGTTTAACTAGAGATTTTGACAACCATAATTTATTTTCTATGAAAAAGTTAATTTTATGTATGGGAATATTAACTTTAACGTTAAGCCCCATGATTGCAATTTCTCAAGGAATGGGTGGGTCAAATCCAACTCCAGGATATGAGTCTGAACCGAAGACCTGCATTGAGTCTCAAATCATAACTCATAGATGTGTTCCAAATTCGTTGACCTCCTGTGATGTTGCTGGACAAATACCCTGCTAAATTTAAATAAAACCGACGGTTTCAAGACCGTCGGAACTTTCTATGAATACAAAATTATTTATCTCAATTCTCTTTTTTTGCTTAATTTTTAGTTCTTGTGATCGTGATCAAGAAAGTCATTCAGAAGTCATTCAAATCAATCTAAACGATGCAAAAAAAAGTGTAGCCCTATCTTCATTCCTAAAAAATCCAAATTTTATATTACTAAAAGATTCTGAGCAAATCCCACTTGTTTCCCCTTATCAGTTTCAATTCAAAAACAATAAAATTTTTGTTAGGGATCTTGATTACAATAATATTCATATCTACTCACGAAATGGAGAATTTTTGGAAGCAATTCTTTCCTCTGGTGAAGGTCCCAAAGAATTTATTCAGATCAATGATTTTTTTGTAACCGAAAATGAAGTCATCATTCAAGACACTTATCTACGTAAAATCATAAAATTTGACCATGGGGGAAATTTTCTTTCGGAAAGACCCCACCTAATAAACAATTCTAGATTTGCCTTTTCTGCTGATAAATTCTTGTATTACATGGCCAACGATCCCGAATTTGATGGCAAGAACTATATCATCGAAAAAGATGAAAAAATCACTGCTAAACTTTTACAGATAGAGCCTGAGCTTGAAAATTCTGGAAAATTTCTTCAATCAAATAGCTTCTTAGAACTGGGAGAAAACCAATTTCTTCTTTATCGTCCGTACACTTATCAAATCAATTATTTGGATTTAGAAAGCAACAAACTCAAGCAGAGTATTTCCTTTGATTTTGGTGAGGCCCAATTAACCCCTTCTCAGCATAGAATGTCTACCAACTTAAAAAATCAATTGGTTTCAGAAAGAAACCTAGTTGCTCAGTTTATCTCCGTCTTACCAACTACAAATGGCACAATAATATCATTTTTAAGGGGTAACAAACAAAGGTTTTATCTTCATCTATCACCAAATCAAAACCTTCATTCTTTGATTTCCGAACCAGAAAATGACATGATTCCCATTACTCTGAATTCACCTTGGACTACTGATGGGGAAAGAATTTATTATATTCTAAATTCAATTGATTTCTACAATCAATATGCAAAGCACTTTGCTGAACAGAATGTATCAATAGAGGATGGAAATATTCATGATTTTTTTCAAAAGAATAAGAATCAACTTATTGAAGATCGAACACTTCTGATTTCTTTTCAGGTGAAAGATACTTTTTAATTGCTCTTGAAAAATTGCTAAATCCAAAGCAAAATCCTTCTCTATGACCTCTTCAAGAATTACGCGAGTGGATGGTTTTCATAAGTGGATTTCAGACAAGATGCTTTGAAGATAGTCCAGTAAAGTGCTTTTTAAAAAGATTTTTAACTAATTAACAAAACATCAAAGATTAATAGAACAGCCTTGATTTCACTTTCGATAAATAAAATTCTATAAAAATTCAGAGG
>LJXT01000078.1 GCA_001314815.1 Algoriphagus marincola HL-49 | reverse complement strand
TTCAACCCATCTTTCAGACTTGGACTTACCTGGGTTTTGGCAGCTGCTACCTGGTTTTGGATTTCTTGTTTGCTAAGCGATTTGATTCTCAAATCAACAGGCTCTTTTTTATCACAAGCCAATAGGATAAAACTTCCAATCAGTGGGACTGAAAGCGTCTTTAGGAATTTTGTGAGGTACATATTTCAGGTTTATGGTTTGCAAACCCAAAATAGCAAAAAGATAAAGTAATTCATTTCCGACTATAAAAAACAAAATCCCGATCATTGACCGGGATTTGTCATCTTTAACCACTAACAACCATAAAATAAAAAGTGTAAATGTCTCGGGTGATTGAGATCTAAGTAGTCCGTACGGGAATCGAACCCGTGTTTCATCCGTGAAAGGGATGCGTCCTAACCCCTAGACGAACGGACCATTTTGGGATTATCAAGCCCTCTTTTTAAAAGGTTGTGCAAATATAGAAGTCTGTTTTTAGAATAACAAAGTGCCCTAAAAAAAATCTGGTAATTTCTTATAAAGCCCTGATCATTAGGCTGAAAAATTTTACCCTAAAAAAGTGCTGAGAATGCCTAATTTTGAAGAACAAAGAAAAGCCAGAATATACCCAATGAACAAGAAAATTAGAGTTGCTATCAATGGATTTGGAAGAATAGGGAGATACACCACCAAGCTCTTGATGGATAAAGACAATATTGAATTGGTGGCTATCAATGATTTAGCCAATAATGAATCGATCTTGCACCTGCTGAAATATGATTCTATCCATAGGAAGTTTGATAGGAAAATCAGTCTTGAAGGAAATTTTTTAATCTCTGAAGGCAATAAAATCCGGCTTTTAGAGCAATCCAAACCGGAATTGTTGCCTTGGGGTGAAATGGATATCGATTTGGTGATCGAGTGTACCGGGAGATTTACATCAAGAGATTCTGCCGCGCTTCACCTGGACGCTGGCGCAAAGAAAGTTTTGATATCCGCTCCTTCTCCTGACGAAAGCATCAAAATGATTGTATTGGGAGTAAACGAGAGCATTTTGACAGGTGAAGAAAAAATCATTAGTAATGCCTCCTGTACTACCAATTGCCTTGCCCCGATGGTACAAATTCTCGATCAAAACTTTGGATTGGTGAAAGGCTACGCATCTACGGTTCACTCCTACACTAATGATCAGAACCTTCATGATGCGCCGCACCGGGACCTTAGAAGAGCAAGAGCTGCGGCTTATTCAATTATTCCGACTACTACCAATGCAGGCAAAGCTTTGGACAGAGTCCTCCCAAGTTTAAATGGAAGAATAGAAGCTTCTGCTATGCGGGTACCTGTGCCCAACGGTTCTCTCACGGATTTGATCGTCGAAATTGAAAAGGAAGCAAGTGTAGAAGAAATTAATCAAGCTTTTGAAAATGCTTCAAAAAATCAACTTAAGGGAATTCTTCAGGTAGAAAGTGATCCGATCGTTTCCATGGATATCATCGGAAATCCTCACTCCTGCATCATTGACAAAGAACTGACCTCAAGCAAGGGAAATATGGTCAAGCTAGTGGGTTGGTATGATAATGAAGCCGGATACTCCAATCGACTAGTAGACTTAATAGAAGTTATTTCCGAAAAAAAGTAGGGAAGGAATTAGGATTACATTTTTAACTGGCCCGATAGCTAGCTATGCTTTAGTATGCGATAGTATTTCTCACGGATTTCCATTGGATCTCTGTTTTGCAAAAAGTCTTTGAATGCGATCAAATTGGCCCATTGAACCCTTAGCCAACTATTATTTTCATATTTCCTTGCAGAAACTCTGATGGACTTCGGAATAATATAAAATTGATACTTGTTTTTTAGTCTTTTGACCAATTCAAAATCTTCCATGATACAAAACTGCTCATTGAAGCCACCCATTTCTTCAAATATTTCTTTCTTGATAAAAAGGGTTTGATCACCTCCTCCCGATAAAAGTCCATTGAAACGGGTAAACCAAGCATTAATTTTCAAGAGGAGTTGATTAGAATCAAAACGGTATCGATAGCATCCGGCTATCTTCCCATCGGCTATCGCCATTCTGATATCTTCATAAAATCCAGGTCTAGGCCGGGTATCAGCGTGGACAAAATAGAGCGTATCACCATGGGCCAACTCAGCCCCCCTATTCATCTGAACAGCCCTACTTGACCTTTCAACTCGGATGAAAGTTACTGCATGTTTTTGGCAAATCTCCTCACTGAAATCCTTGCTAGTGGCATCCACCACGATGATTTCATAGTCATGCTCCGCCAATTCCTTTTTCAACAAAGGGACCAAAGCTTGCAGGTTTGCTTCTTCATTAATGCAGGGAATGATCACAGATAGTTTCATGAAAACGGGCGGCTATTTTTCAATTACATAATTCTAAATCGGATTTTGAATCCCAACCTTTGTAAATAGCTGCCATGAAAGATGGAGCGTAAATAATGAATACCCCTTTCCAGAATTGTTCACTTTCATTCTTTCGGATCACTATCAAATTTAATCATCTTTCAAGTCGTCGATATAGCTTCGATACTTTTGCCAATCTTCAAGGGTATCAATATCAGACCGAATTCCTAACTCTCCGTAAGATACTCCAATCGATTCGATATTGGATTTAGTCTGATCAATCACTTCAGAGGTACTCCAATTTATATCTAGGAAAAGCTGAGGATAATACTGACTCATACCGAGCAGATAATAACCACCGTCTTCTGCCGGACCTATCACCACATCCCGCTGATTCAGTATCTCGAAAGCCTCCAAAAACAAGTCGGGACTTATCTCTGCACAATCAGTCCCAATTATCAGAATCTTCTGATATCCGGCGTAAAATATATCTGAAAAGGCATTTGACATTCGCGCTCCCAGTCCAATCCCAGTTTGAACTTTGAAATGATAGGATGCATACCGAGGCTTATCTTCAGGAAGAAAATTGGAATAATAGAGAAACTTATCTACCGGCACTTGGCTACAAATATGGTGGGTTAAGGCACAAAGCCGGTCGTAAATTTTAAGTGCAGTTTGATCGCCTAGGTCATTGGCCAGCCGGGTTTTGACCTTGCCTAATTCAGCATTTTTCTGGAAGATGATGATTGCAGATTTCTCCATTATACAATTGCTTCTCCGCAGCCAAATCGTGGATTCTCATAGAATACCACCCGGAAGTCTTTGATTAATTCATCCGAAAATGGCATCTGATATTTTCGGGTTTTATTTTGCTCACTAGGATAAAAAAACGTTTTCATAATTTTAACTACGGTGTCATTAGGTGTTTTGGTTTTTAGAAAGCTTAAAAAAGCATTAATGATTGACCAAATGGATATTTTGCAATTTGGAAAAAGCCGAAATAAACATGAATCAATACTAATTTTAGATTGATTAGGGTCTTATTAGAACCAAGTTTTCCGTGCGAGTCAATGAATTTCAGATGTGATGTGAAATTTGGATTCAAAAATCAATTATTGATTAGCCTTTATATCCTGAATCCAGCTTATCACCGAGCTGACAGAGGATGATATTTTTGAATATTCACCCTTCGCAATCCAGTCTTTTCTCATCAATTGTGATCCCATGCCTACACAGAGGACGCCTGCGTCAAACCAAGGTTTGATACTTACCAAGTTGGGTTCTACTCCTCCCGTCGGGATAATTTCTACCTTGGGCAGAACAGCATGAATAGCTGGTACAATATCAGGACCTAGAATATTTGCAGGATAAATCTTAACCAATTCGGCTCCAAGTTCCGTAGCCTGAAAAACTTCCGTAACCGTAGCACATCCAGGTACCCAGGGCACATCCACTTTGAGGCAATATTCACCAAGCTTTGCATTCATGACAGGAGCAACAATAAACACTGCTCCCATATCAATAAACTCTTCGGCTTGCCAGGGATGATAGATAGTTCCTACTCCCAAGGACAGTCCAGGAAGGGACTCGGCAAGCTTTTTCAAAGCTGGAAATACATGGGTCGCTTTATCCCCTCTATTTACTAATTCGATCACTCGGATACCACCCTCATAGGCAGTTTCCAAAAGCTTCAGGCATACGCTTTCATCTGGATGATAAAATATGGGCATTACCCCAGCTTTATCCATTTTCCTGATAAACTCACTTTCTTGATTTCTCATTTATCGCTTGATTGCTCCGGATTTGCCCTCCAGAATTTCCTTTATTTCCTCCTCAGATCCGATCAATACATCTCCTGGAATGCTATGTTTTAAAACGGCTGCACCCAATCCAAAGTCCAAGGATTCTTGGATGGACTTCCCGTTTATTAGTCCAAAGACTAAGCCGCTAGCAAATGCATCTCCAGTCCCAACTCGGTCTATAATATTTTGAATTTCAATTGAATTGGTGCTTATAGATGAATTTTTGGTGTAGACATTTGCCGACAAGGTATTGTGAGAAGCAGAATGTACGATTCGTTGGGTATTTATTATCATTTGGAGATTTTGATAATGCTCAAATGCAAAAGTTATCACTTCTTCTGAAGCGTGAAAACTATGATTTAAGCACTGATTGAAATCACGTGCTCCACCAATTATATGGGTCGTAAGTTCCATCAATGGAGGCATGATTTCATCTGGTCTTTTTCCATATTTCCATAGATTGGACCGATAATTTAGGTCGCCTGACACAGGGATAGCAGATTTATTTGCAGCCTCCAGAATCCTCCGGGTAAGATCGGCTGATTCTTGGGAAAGAGCCGGCGTAATGCCCGACCAATGCACCCAATCAAATTCCTTGAGTACCTCCTCCCAATTTTCATCGCTTCCATCATAGTTGGAGAAACTGCTGTTTGCACGGTCATAGACGATTTTGGAGCTTCTAAGACCAGAACCCTGCTCCAAAAAATATACTCCCAACCTTCCTGGAAGAAATTTGACATAGGTGGTATCGATTCCATTTTTTCTAAGATTGGATTTAGCAGCCTCCCCTAAATCATGCTCAGGAAAAGCAGTGACATGTGCTACCTCCATTCCAAAATTGGCCAAACCTGCCGCCACATTTGCCTCAGATCCTCCAAAAACCATATTAAATGAACTTGTTTGTGCTAATCGCTGATTATCAGGCGGACTCAAGCGCAGCATTATTTCACCCAGGGTCAATACTTTTTTCATAGCAATTGGAAAAAAGAAAAATAGGCCTTTAAAGTGCTAAATCCAATCTTGCCATCATAATCTTGCGAAACCGATTCCAATAAAAAAGCCTTCTCTAAACGAGAAGGCTTCCAGAAATGAATTGATTTGGGTGTTTAAAATCTTAAAGAGGCTTTGACTATTGTCCCCCCTTTTCCGGTAATTGGGTTAAACTTTCCCTCTACAATACCTTCTCCCGATACACCTCTGAATCTTCCTGTTCCTCCTATGATTTCTACTTCAGCAACAAAAACAGTCAATGTCTCTCTGATTGGAGTAGCTGTATTCTCGAGACTTTTGAAAAATATTGCATTTCCTCTTCTGTCAACAGTCACCGAACTTACTTCATCAGGAATTTTCTTCAAACCTAATTTTGCTAATTCCTCCCCATAAAACTGAGTAACCGGAGCACCAATAGAAGTAGTTTCGCTGGTGGCTACTTGATTAATATAGGAGGTCGCCCTTCCCATGAAACGTGCTACACCTTTGCCTGTACCCGGCAAGAAAGTCAATTGATCCACACGAATGTTAGGGTTTTCATTGGGAACAACAATTGGAGTGATTTGATTTGAGAATACCTCAATATACTTAAAGGTCCGTCCCCTTCGGAGGTTTTCCGATTCTGGGATTTCAGAGATTTCTTCCTCTGGCAATTCAGAAACCTGCACTTCTTCAACTTCTTCAAGTCCTGTCATACAAGAAGAAGCGAGGAAAATGAGACATAATAATGCCATCAATTTTCCTGTCTAATGGAATTTTTTCATTTTGATTTTTTTTAGGGTGATTGAATAATTTGGTGATTTAATAAGTACAATGAACAATCAGAAAATGAAATTTTCTATTTCGGAATCGGATTATTGCATCTTATACCAATAAAAATGCCAAAAATTCAACTTTCCACAAGAAAAAATTTTGCCTGTGCAGCAGATTCCCTAATTTCCTTAGCAGCTTGATATTCCTTAGAATAATACCATTCTCTTGCAGTTTCTTTATCTGCAAACTCCAACATTACCAAGCGATCATGGTCCCAGCTCCCTTCTAATGCTTCGACTGGATTACCTCGAAGTACAAATTTCCCCCCGAAAGCTTTGACAGTATCAGGGGTAAGTTTTTTGTAAGCTTCATATTGCTGTGGATCAGAAATATCCACTTGAACTATAATGTAGGCAGGCATAGTTTAATAAAGTTTATTCAAATCCAAATCCAGCAGCATAGCGAACTTTCGCATAGGATATTTTTCGCTTGGCAGCCAATCCATTCAAGGTAATTTTAGCATCAAAAACAGACACTTCCCGTGCGTTTACCAGAAACAAGCTACTCTCACCCATTTCAAATCTACGGAGTTCGGCATTCAGTAAGCGCTCTAAGTTGAATACATTTTCTCTCAAGGTACTTACCTGCTGATTGATCACATTCCAAGAATTGATTTCTCCTTCCAGTTTGGTACGTAGCTGCAGTTCTTTCAAATCCCTGGAGTTTTGTTTGAAGTCAATCTTAGCTTTCGCAAGTCCCAGGGATCCTCTGGCTTTTCTCCATAGAATGGGCGTGTAGACCGATACACCGAACTTATAGTTATTCTCAAAGAATGGAGATTGCTCAAATCCACCGAGTTCTTCTACTAGAAAGTTATATTTTAACTTAACGACTGGCAGTAAAGACTGGCCTTTCAGCTGTCTTTCTACATCCAAACTTGCCAATTCGAAATCTGCAATTCGAAGATCCGGATGGATATTTACGTTTTCCCGAAGTTCCGAAGGGTCGATCGCATATTGATCATCCTCGACGAGTGGCTCCGGAACGACTGATGGGTTTAAAAGCATAGGTTGCTCTTCTTCATTCCAGAGAAACGCGCTGAGCATTTGTGTATCGACAAAGAATTGATTTTGTAAGCCTTGTAGTCTATACTGACGACTCAAAAGCTGGGTGTAAGCTTCTACTGTATCAATGGCGGCTACATCTCCCTGTTCGAAACTTCGTTTTACTGCACCATATCGGATTTCAGTTAATCGAACTGCCTCTTCAAAAGCCTTCATATTGGCATAGCTCTCTGACCATTTCCAATACATCTCTACACCTCCTAAATACAGCTCATTCAGAATGGCTATTCGCTCAGCCTCTGTCGATTGCTGATAAAGCTTCGCTTGTCTGAGCATAGCTCGTCTTTCATCCAGAATAAGCCCTTGTCCTAAGTTTACTGCAGCACCTGCAGCTAGAAGGCCTCCAGAAGGTACAGTTGCTTCTGGGTTAAGAAATTGGCCGGTATTCTGCTCAAAAGTTCCCATGAGCTCGACTCCTGCTAATGTCGGAACAGTAATCCCGGCTTCTCGGCGATCGTAGTACTCTGTATCCTTGAAAGTCTTTTGATCCAAATTACCAAATAGCAAAGGGTCAAATGCACCACGGGCAGTCCTAACCTCCATCGCCCCCATCTCAAGGGTAATATCCGCCTGACGAGCTACCGGATGGTAAGATCTAACCCAATCCAGGAAACTCTCCAATCGAAGGGTATCCATTTCTTGGCTCCAAGCAGTCTGAAAGAAAATAAACAGTAAGGATGAAAGAATTAGTTTTTTCATTATTTCTCTTTCGCGATTGCATCTTTTTGTTCTTGGGTATAGTAGTCTGCCGGGAAGCCATTAAGCTGTCGCCAGATTTCATACCAAACGGGAACATCGTTCAACAAGGCAATACCATCTGCTCCAGAACCAATTCGCAGCATTTCTGGCCAAGGTTCTTCTTCCGGATCCTGCACCACCACCACTCTGTACTGATTATTGTTTCCAGCAAACTGATCAATCGCCGTGACCACTCCACCGAAAGTACCATTAGAAATCTGCGGCCATCCTGAAAATACAATTGCTGGCCAACCATCAAAAATAAGGCGAACCTTATTTCCAACTTTAATCAGAGGTAGATCAACGGGCTGAACATACATCTCAACTGCCAATTCAGCATTGGCTGGCACGATATTCAAAATCGCATCACCTTCTTTAATGGTCTCACCTAGTCCCACTTGTATGGCTTTAGCCAAAAATCCATCCTGAGGGGCAAGGATATGTCTGAAATTAGTCCGAGCCTCATAATTGGAATATTGGTTTTGAAGTTTCGTCACTGTAGCTTCGGCATCAAACTGAGAGGACATCGCCGTGAACTTCTCAGACTCAGCCTTGGCAAGTTTGTCCTGAAATTCAGTCCGAATTGCATCCAGTTCAATTTGAGCAGTAATCAATTCATTCTGACTGCTCAGATAGTCGTTTTCTGCTGAGACCACTTTTGCTTGCACATCCTGAAAGCTCAGTCTTCTGGATTCCAAATCAGTGAGAGAGCGCAGACCTTCTTGGTATAAAGATTCCCATCGGTCAAGTCGCTCCTTTCCGATTTCAAAGTTGATCTTTGCCTGCTGAAACTTAATGCTGTCCGACTGGACTTTCAGTTCTGACATGCGAAGCTTATTTTCAGCTTGCTGCAGCTTGAGCACGTTGTTTTTCTTCATCGCCTCGATCTGCATTTCCAGGGCATTGACCTTGTCTCGATAAGACACCGCGGATTGGCTTTTGGCATTCACTTGCAATTGTGTTCGAGGCAAAAGAAGTGAATCAAAGTACTCATCCTTGACCTCTGAAATGGTAAGGATTGTGTCTCCCTTTGCTACAAAGGCACCTTCAGTGACATACCACTTTTCTATTTGGCCTGCGATGACAGAATGAATCGTTTGAGGTCTTTGATCCGGCCTTAGGGCAGTTACATAGCCTTTGCTTCGAATATTCTGAGTCCATGGGACAAAGAGAATCAGAAAGAACACCATCATAACACTTGTCAGGATTCTGATTCGCTTTTGACTTTCTTTCAGCGGTAAGGTCATGACCAAACTCTTAGCACCACTGAATGGAATCGATTCTTTGATTCTTACTTTAGATATATTAAGCATGGTTAATTTCCTTTTTTCAATTGAACGTATCCAGAATAATCCCCCTGATAGATTACACTTCCTCTGTCCATGAGTATTACTTCATCCATTCTTTGAAGGATCGAGTCATCTTGAGTCACCGCTATTAGGGTCCAATCACCCTTTAGCAAGTACTGAGTAACTTGTTCTTTCACTTCATCAGTCAAATAACTGAGTGCATTTTCCATAACCATCGCTTTCGGTTTGCCAAGAAGAGCACGAGAAAGCAAGATGCTTTGCATCATTCGCTTGGAAAGCCCTTTTCCCTCCGGTTGCAATTCTGTATTCAGGTCGTCCGGCAACTGATAGATAGATGACTTCAATCCTGTTAGTTCCAATATTTCAGTCAATTGATTCTGATCATACTCTCTACCTACGGTAATATTTTCTAGAATGGTCCCGTGAAAGATCTGTTCCATTTCCAGAAAATCCCCTACCATGGACCGATATTTCTCTTTGTTGATCATTTCCAGCGAAAGATTATTGACAGTCACAGTACCTTGATAATTTTCATAAAGCCCAGACAAAATCATCAACAAGGCACTTTTACCACTACCGCTTTCTCCCGTCACGGCCACCTTTTTTCCGGCCCTGATTTGAAGTGAAACACTCTTTAAAGTCGCCTCTACAGAGTTTTTGGGTTGAAATGTTACCTTATCCATTCCAAACATCAACCCGGATTCAAAAGCTTGAATTACCTTTTCATTTCCTTTTGAATCTTCAAGTTCCAGGTCCATGACATGGCCAAGTTTCTCGGTAGCCACCAAGGTATCATATACAGTTTCCAACGAAAGAATCAGCTTTTCTACAGAGTTTACTACCAGGATGATGATTACCTCAGCTGCAACGAACTGACCGATGCTTATTTGGTCTTCGATCAAAAGCAAACTACCCGCTATCAACAAACTCGTTACGATCAAAACCTTAAAGGCAATCATGATTTTGTATTGGAATATCAAAACCCCGAAGTGCTTGGACCGGAAATCCACATAATGTTGGAGCAATTTGTCCGCACGAAGAATGGGTAAACGGGTGTATCCCACCAATTTGAAAGAGTTCATCGTACGACCTATCTCTTCCAACCAATATGCTGTTTTATACTTATAAGTAGACTCCTTGAGTGCTGTCTCCATTCCCTGCGGACCAGTGAAGTAAAAGATCAGGATAAGCAGTGCGATCAAAACCAAACCGAAGATGATAAAGGTCGGATGGTAAAAAGATAAAAGCAACAAACCAAAAATCACCTGCAACAGCGCTGTGGAAAAATCAATCAGAATTTTGGAAAGCCCTTTTTGCAAATTGACTGTATCAAAAAACCGGTTGACTATCTCAGGCGCATAATCCCCCTGAACTGCTTCTGGTCTTACTCTTGGAAGTCTGTAGGCTAGCGAAAGCCCTGATTTGCTAAAAACTCGCTGCTGAAGTTTCTCCGTGATTTGCAATTGGGAAATCTGAAGAAAACCACCAAAAGCAACGCCTGCAGCCACGATAATGACCAATATTACCCAGGATGTCGATATTCTCCCTCCCAAAATGAAGTTCAAAATCGCCTGAATCCCCAGTGGAAGTGTCAGTGTGATCAATCCGTTGAGGATCGCATAGAAATAAATCGAATATACTTGGCTTTTCTCCTCTTTCAGAAGGCTGAAGAACCGGCCAATAGGTGTGATGCCTGAATTAGTTTTCATTTTGAATGGTTTTTACGACCAATTGATGGAAAAACTTATAACGCTCTAGTTTATTGAAGGAATTTTCAGTCATCCCAGGGAGATGCTTTGAATTAAAATTTTGAAGTAAACTTGACTCTAGGACAGTATAGACTAGGGTTTTTGGGAATTTATAATCAGGATTGAGTTCTGAAATAATATCCGCTATACGCTCACCAAACTTATATACTTGAGCGAATACGCCTGCTTCATGCTCATTATCCACTTCCTTTGTCAAAAAACCTTTCAGAGATTCATTGATAACAATTTCTCGAAGGCTAACGGGATTAAGGTAGTCATTCTTTTGAAATATGGGGCCATCGGAAAGAAGTCTTATGGCCACAGAAAGGCGCTCTGCCGGATCATTCAGATTTGCGGTACCAAATACCAGATTATGCTCCATCCAACCCCAATACCAAGCGGTGAGATACAAAAGAAGCTTGTGCTTATTTTCAAAATAGCGATAAATGGCCGCTTCTGTACTCCCGATTTCTTGGGACAATTTCTTGAATGTAAAATTCTCCAAACCCAACTCCTGAATCAATCTGGCACTTTCTTGCACGATCGAAACCCCTAAACTGGAGCTGAAGGGCTCTTTTTGATAAAGGTTGGGATTGACCTCAACCTTCATTTTACTGAGTATCGCCTCCATTTGCTGATTGTTGTTTCAGCCGTTGTAACGAGGCTTACTTCGATTTGGTTTAGTAAAAGTTCGATTTTTGTTAGTAATATTTACAAAAGGCGAATTAACACTATCAAAAGTCACGGTAAATCCATGCCCAAAGCATCAAAAGAGGATGTATAATCACTAGTCTTACCCAGCCCACCCATGCCTGAGCACAAAGACCATCTGGAATACAACCTCCAATCTGAATGAAATAGACATGACTTGGAATAAAAGCTATCAACATTAAAAGGATTCCGTAAACGGCAAGTTTGCGAGTTTTGCGAATTAGTAATCCTCCAGCTAAAATAAGCTCTGCCAACCCTGCCAGCGTATTAATCAGACTTTTATCTCCCAAATAATCAGGAATTAATGGAATGTAAAATTCAGGGTTGATAAAATGATTGATCCCTCCTAGTCCGTAAAAAACCACTAAGAGATAAAAACCTGCCTTATAAATTTTTGATTGCATGATTCGCTATTGAGGTTGAAAAGAATTTGCCTTAGCCAAAATTAACCCTTTCTTGCAAGCTACTGCAAAAATTGGATTGATCCTTCATGCCCGATTGGTTAAAAAAATATCTTCCTGTCAGAAAATCAGTATTCTGGCCACCGGTTTTATTATTGGTTTTTGCATTGGGCTTGAGCACTTTTTACCCGGATGTATTTCTGGGTCAAATCAAGGAAATTCAGGCTTGGATACTACATAATTTCTCGCTTCCCATCAGCTATTTATCGCTTATCATGGTTGCCCTGATTATTTGGGTGCTCTTTTCTCCTTTGGGGAATTATAAAATCGGTGGACCGAAAGCAAAACCTAGACTTCATTTCTTTTCCTGGTTTGCCATTGTCCTTTGTACCACTATCGCCGTCGGAATCTTATTCTGGGGAAGTGCCGAGCCGCTTTCACATTTTCTTTCTCCTCCCAAATATCTTAACAGTGAATCAGGCAGTGAAAAAAGCAAAATCTTCGCGTTAGGTGCCTTATACTTTCATTGGGGTATTACTCCGTATTCTATCTATGCTGTACCGGCACTTTTGTTTGGATTGATCTATTATGCGAAGAAGAATCGCTTTCGATTAAGCTTAATGCTTGTCCCCCTTTATCCAGTCCGATCCAATAGCATAGGTTCCAAGCTTGTAGATATGGTAAGCCTTTTTGCCCTTGTTACGGGTATGGCTGCTTCTTTGGGAGCAGGCATTTTAAGTTTGTCAAGTGCTATCCGGGGCAGCTTTCCCGAAGCCAATTTCCAGTTGGTGACGCTACTGGTGATGGGATTGATCGTAGCCACATTCGTTATATCAGCTAGCACCGGAATAGACCGAGGGATTCGAAGATTGTCACTTTTCAACTTATGGTTTTTTGCTCTTTTTGCGCTGCTCTTTATCTACATCGCATGGGACTTGCAACCTCTCTCCCACTTTCTGCCTGGCTTGAAGACCTATGCTTCTTGGTTTCCGGATCTGAGTCTGCAACTATCAGGAAAAGGAGCTCAATGGACTTTTGATTGGACTACCTTTAATTTGGCTGTTTGGATGGCCTGGGCACCTATTACAGCTTTGTTTCTTGGAAAGATCGCTATTGGTCGAACGGTCAGAGAATTTATCTTGGTCAACCTGTTCCTTCCGGCTTCTTTTTGTGTGGCTTGGATGGGGATTTTTGGAGGCACTACACTGGATCTAGCAGCGAATGATCCAGAATCATATCAAACCGCTCTGCAAAGTTTAGGACCCGAATCAATTATTTATCAGGTTTTTGGAGATTTAGGCCATCTCAAGGCATTTTCTATCTTTTTTGGGGTTGGAATGTTTATCTCCTATGTGACAGCGGCCGACTCCAGTACAGAAGCTATGGCCAGTCTCAGCATAAGAGGAAAAGTCACGGATGAATTCCAAGTAAACTCGGGCCTGAAGATTTTCTGGGGAGTTTTGCTTGGCCTGATTTCATGGGTAATGATCAATTACTCTGGAATAGAAGGAGTCCGGATTCTTTCTGTAATAGGCGGTTTACCGGCTTTTTTCTTCCTTTCACTGGCAAGCCTCAGCCTTTTCATTTTGAGCCTAAAGCCCAATAAATTTCTATGACTGGTCTCCTCGGTACTTCAGCTTGCCCAATCCATAGAGATAAAGCACCTTGGAATAGCGAAGCATCAGAGGCATCAAAAGTGAATTCAAGACCACAATAGTTCCCAGATATGTCCAAATGGTCGGTTTTTCGACCAACACAGTGACAGCAACAAATACCGTAATAAATAATGCTACCGAAAAAGCATAACTGATATACATGGCCCCATCATAGAAGCTCGGCTCTGGCTGGAAGTTCGCATCACACACAGAACACTTTTTATTCATGGTGGTCAATTTTCGGTAACTGAACATCGGTACCGGAAAAAGATTACCCTCTCTACATCGTGGACATTTACCTCCTAGTATTGCTCCTCCTACTCCTTTTGCCATGTATTTTTCTAAAATTTCCGCAAAAATAAATACTCCACTTTTCTGAAATGTGACTGTTCACACAAAAGAAAAGTGGAGTTTGACTAATTTATCTTAATTCTTCTATATCATAATCTTTTCCCTTACCCCAACGAAGCAGTTCTTCAATAGTGTAAAGTTCAAGAGTATCTAAATCCTTTACTTTAAAATTATCCCCATTTAATCGGGCCATAATCTCGAGTTGACGGACTTCACCTTGATTGATAAGCAGATATCGTCTTCCAACGCGAAGATTATCTAAAGCTATGGGCATCAGGCTTTGTCCATGATTACGACTCCAGTAGCTTCGAAAGTGATCTCTTTCTTAGGAGCTACGATTGCGTCGATCTCTTCCTGACTCTTTCCCTGATCTTCTGCAAAATGCTTGAGCGTCTCCACATCGGTTTCTGTAAAAGTGGCTACACCATCCAATACAATTGGAAAACCTTGGGAATTGGTTGGAACAAAGAAGCCATAATCTTTGAAAGTAACGCGCATACTTTCACCACTTGGCAAGTCCATGGTCAACCAGCAACCTTTTTTGGTACAAACTTCCTTGATCTCTCCTATGATTTTTCCTTCATAAGTTCCTTTTTCTTCTACAACCGGTACTAAGTCAGCAAGAACAATAGCATCTGATTCAGCGATAGCTGCACCATACATGCCAGGAACTACCTCTGCCACACCAATGACAGCTTCAGCAGATTCCTCAGCTTCATGATGCATTTCCTCACCGTGATGCCCTTCAGAATCATGATGGGATTCTGAGTTTTCACTTTTCTGACAAGAATAAAAAGAAACTGAAACGGCTAGAATGCCTACAAGCAATGATTTCTTCATCATGTTTTAATTGATTTTTTTCAAAAATACAGCCTATTCCTGAGCTAGTGAAATAATTTTTGTATCAATAGTCACTATCAACAGAAAGAATGACCTTTAGATTGCTAATTGATTGCAAAATTGGTGACAGCAAAAATGTTTTGGAACATTTTCGGTAATAAACATTCTCATTTTTTGACAATCTCTTAATTTTACCCAAGATTTAAGAAAAAACCAGCACATGCCTCAGACCAAAAAATTCATCATCGATTTTGACAGTACATTTACTCAAGTGGAAGCCCTCGATATTTTAGGTGAAATCTCACTTGCAGGTGACCCAAATTCCAATGATAAGCTTCAAGCTATCAAGGATATAACTGATCGAGGCATGGAAGGATCGGTTAATTTCAGGGAAAGTTTGGAGCAGCGTCTAGACATTTTGAAAGCCAACCGTCAACAAATCGGTGATTTGATCACGGCCCTGAAAAAGAAAGTATCCAAGTCATTTGAGAGAAACCGTGAGTTTCTTCAGGAAAACGCCGAAGACATTTTTATCATTTCCAATGGCTTTAAAGATTTTATTATCCCCATCGTTGCAGACTATGGAATCACCAAGGAAAATGTCTTTGCCAATGAGTTTGTCTATGATGAAAATGGGCAGATTGTGGATTTCAATCGAGACAATCCCCTATCTAAAAACAACGGAAAGGCTGAAACCATCAAAAATCTGAATCTATCGGGAGATATTTATGTGATTGGGGACGGATATACCGATTATGAAATCAAAGCCTCCGGTCTAGCCAATAAATTCTATGCATTCACTGAGAATGTCCATCGTCCAAAGGTCACTTCCAAAGCAGACCATGTGGCACCCAGTTTCGACGAAATCCTTTACATCAACAAATTGAATACGAAATTCTCTTATCCCAAAAGCCGAATCAAGGTTCTTCTACTCGAAAATGTCCATCCTATCGGTGTTGAACTCCTTCGGGAAGAAGGCTACCAAGTGGAAGTGGTGAGTTCGGCCATGAGCGAAGATGAGCTCTGCGAAAAAATCAAAAATGTATCCATCCTAGGTATCCGCTCAAAGACCAATGTTACCAAGCGCGTTCTGGAAAATGCCAATCGGCTGATTTCCATCGGAGCTTTTTGTATCGGTACCAATCAGATAGACCTAGAAACCTGTCAGGAAAAAGGAATTGCCGTTTTCAATGCTCCTTTTAGCAATACCCGCTCCGTTGTAGAAATGGCGATCGCAGAGATTATTTTCTTGATGCGAAACTTCTTCGATAAGTCGGTGTCCATGCATCAGGGAAAATGGGATAAATCTGCCACAGGATCTTTTGAAATCCGAGGTAAAAAACTGGGAATCGTTGGCTATGGAAATATTGGTGCTCAATTGTCGGTTTTGGCAGAAAATATGGGGCTAAATGTCTTTTATTATGACATTGTAGAAAAGCTGGCTTTGGGTAATGCCACCAAAATCAATTCGCTGGAAGAATTGCTTCAAACCTGCGACATCATTTCTCTTCACGTAGACGGACGCAAGGAAAATAAATGTTTGATTGATGCCGAAAAGATCAAAATGATGAAAAAAGGAGCGATTTTAGTGAATCTAAGTCGCGGACATGTAGTAGAAATCCCAGCCTTAAAAGAGGCTTTGGAAAGCGGATATCTTGCCGGCTGTGCGGTAGATGTATTTCCTGAAGAACCAAAAAATAACAGTGAACCTTTTGTATCCGAATTGATTGGATTACCCAATACCATTTTGACACCGCACATCGGTGGAAGCACCTTGGAAGCACAAGAAAACATCGCCCGCTTTGTGCCCGGTAAAATCATGGAGTATATCAATACCGGAAACACCTTCAATTCGGTCAACTTCCCCAATATCCAACTCCCGTTTCTTCAAAATGCGCATAGACTCATTCACGTTCATCAAAATGAACCGGGGATCCTTGCAAAGATTAACAAGATTTTGGCGGATTATGAGATCAATATCGTGGGGCAATACCTCAAGACCAATGAGAAAATTGGATACGTAATCACCGATATCGATAAGGCTTACACCGAGAAAGCTATTCAGGCACTCAAAGCCATACCGGGAACGATTCGGTTTAGGATTTTGTATTAAGTCCGAGCTCCTACGCTTTATTTTTCTCCCTCATTTCACTCGTGATTTGGGGGAGTTTTTTATTAAATCAATTTAATTGAAACCTTACTGGCATAATGATCTGACTAGCAACAGCTACCCCGTCAATAGTTTTGGGAGAAAATTTACCTGAATAGTTCATCACCACACGAAGTGCTTCTTTCGCTAGTGGCTCGAAAACTTCCTCCGGATTTACAACCTCTACGTCTTTCATTTCCCCAGTAGTGGTTACGGTAAACGCCACCAATACAACCCCTGACTTCCCCATTCTTCTAGCTGATACGGGATACCCTAAATTTTCCCATATATACTCATGCCAAGCATCAATTCCCCCTATAAAATCTGCATCTATGATAACTGGCTTTGATATCGAATCACCGTCTTCCGAGAAATATTCTTCCAAATGTATTTCACCCGCATGCTGCTCTACTTTACTTTTAACAGCTCCAGACTCGTAATAATCTACCTGATAAGCTTTTGAAGTATTAGCATCAAACTGCAATACTTTTTTTCGTTTTCCGGATTCAAAATACCAAATCTCCGTATTGGAGAATTCTTGGTTTAAATCAAAACGAGTCGAGCGCTTTTCGTAACGAAGGATAGTATCTAGCGAGTATGTTTTAACTGAAAGATTAAGGCTATCTCCGGAAGTGATCCTAAAAAAAGATGGCTCATATTTTTTTGTATTGATAATTGGAACGGAAAATTCATTCAAATACTCTAAAACCTGCGCCTTTCCTGAAAAAGATATCAGACAAATGATCAATAGGGAGAAAATACTTTTCATTTAAAGTTGAAATATTCTTTTTGTAAATTTCAACTAATATGAATGGAATTCTTCAAAATCAAAACACTTCCTTCGCAATTTTATAGGTCGCTTCAGCCTTACTCATCGTGTAAAAATGAAGGCTGGGCACTCCGGCTTTGACCAGTTCCTTGCTTTGCTGAATCGCCCATTCAATCCCTATTTCTTTCACCTCCGCATTCGTTTTACACTTCAGCAACTCATCTGTCAAGGCATCAGGAAGATCCAAGAAGAAGGTTCGTGGAAGCATGGTAATCTGAGATAGCGTGGTGATCGGCTTCAAACCTGGAATAATCGGCACATCAATCCCTGAAGCACGAACATTCCGCTCAAATTCAAAGAATTTTTCATTGTCAAAAAACATCTGAGTAACGATATATTCAGCTCCCCGATCTACTTTTTCCTTCAGGTACTTGAGGTCAAACTTCATACTCGGAGCCTCAAAATGCTTTTCCGGATAGCCAGCGACTCCCACACAGAAATCAGTATGAAAGCTTGCCTCCATCTCCTCATGGAGGTATTTCCCCTGATTCATGCGAATGATTTGATCTACCAATTCACTGGCAAAATGATGCCCATTTTTCTCTGCGATAAACTTCCCTTCCGTTTTCGGAGCATCCCCACGCAAGGCAAGGACATTTTCCACCCCAATGAAATTGAGGTCTATAAGGGCATTTTCTGTTTCTTCTTTGGAAAATCCCCCACAAAGCAAGTGAGGAACCGCATCCACTTGGAATCGATTCATGATCGCTGCGCAAATTCCTACCGTCCCCGGCCGCTTCTTGGTACTTACTTTCTCCAAAAGACCACTGGGATGCTTTTTATAGATATATTCTTCCCGATGGTAAGTCACGTCTACGAAAGGAGGCTTAAACTCCATCAAGGGCTCAATACCCTCCAATAATTCTTTCAGACTTTGTCCTTTCAATGGAGGTAGGATTTCAAAAGAAAACAGCGTGGATTTCGCGTTTTTCAGGTGATCGGTAATCTTCATACAGTTTGATTCACTAATAATGTGGATGGCGTGTAGGCCAAATTGGGTGAAAGTAAACGCTCCGCTTGCTCCAGGGTGATCCCTTTTCGTTCCGCATAGGATGCCACTTGATCTTCAGCGATTTTTCCTAAGCCAAAATATTTGGAATCAGGATGGGCAAAATAAAATCCTGAAACCGAGCTCGTCGGATACATGGCATAACTGGAAGTCAAGGTAATTCCAATGCTTCGTTCTAAATCCAAAAGACGGGAAATTGTTTCCTTCTCGGAATGTTCTGGACAAGCAGGATAGCCTGGAGCAGGTCTGATTCCCAAATATTCCTCACGGATCAAGGAATCATTATCCAAATGTTCTTCATTGGCATAGCCCCAATAATCCTTTCGAA
>LJXT01000077.1 GCA_001314815.1 Algoriphagus marincola HL-49 | reverse complement strand
GGCCTTGACAGGTGTTCTCCGGAAACTGAAAGGCACTCAAGGGAAAAGTGAGGGAAAATATTGTAAAATTTTAGCAAAAACCTTGGTTTTCAACATAGGGGACACAGACGACGGCAGAGTCAACAATTTCGCTCGACTTCGTCGAGCTTATTTCTAAAGTATTTCCACCGTATTTCTAATCTTTAATCTCTAAAAAATGAACCATCTCTACCCCATATTCCTCAAAGTCCACGAACTCAACGTCCTTCTAGTCGGGGGTGGATTTGTGGCAACCGAAAAACTGGAATTTCTGCTTAAGTCAAGCCCAGAGGCCCATGTGACCGTAGTGTCCAAATTCTTCCGTCCGGAATTTTTTGCCTTGGCCGAAGGCAAAGAAACGGTTACCCTGATCGAAGATTCCTACCATGAAAAGTATCTGGGAGGAAAGCATATTGTCATCGCGGCCACGGATGACAAATCAGTGAATCGACAAATCCGGAATGAGTCAAAAGAGCGCTTTCTTTTGGTCAATGTAGCCGATACACCGGAGCTATGCGACTTTTACTTGGGTGGTATCGTGACTAAGGGAAATCTCAAGATTGCCATCTCAACCAATGGAAAATCTCCGACTACCGCCAAGCGACTTCGTCAATTGCTTGAGGAAGTGCTTCCTGATGAGATTAATGATTTGCTTGAAAATCTCAATGCCTATCGGGCTACGCTCAAGGGGGATTTTGAGTACAAAGTCAAAGCGATGAATGAGGTGACGGAGGGGTTGGTGAAGAAAGAAATGTTAGACACAAGACATTAGATACAAGATTTTGGTATCAAGTAGCTGGTATCAAGATCTTTTTATGTGGTAATTTATAGGTGGGTTTGAGATCTTGTCACTTGTTTACTTCTGGTCGATTTGGTATAAAATCACATTTTAAGTTCCGATTATGTGATTTTTTTCACATTTTTATAACTTAAAATGTGATTTGATGTTTTTTGACCGAGTTATCCTTTCCAAACTCCAAGCTTGGACTAAACGCCCCAAACCCAAACCGCTCTTGCTAAAAGGCGCAAGACAGGTAGGTAAGACTTCCTTATTGAAAAGGTATGGTCAGAAGCACTACCTGAGAACAGCCTATTTTAATTTTGACCGTCAGCCGGACTTAAAGCAGTTTTTTGAGTTAACTAAAGATCCATTACGGATCATTCAAAATCTTTCTTTGGTAGTAGGCTTTTCGATCGAACCCAAAACCACTTTAATCATCTTTGATGAAATTCAGGAGTGTAAGGAAGCCTTGAATTCCTTAAAGTATTTCGAAGAATTTCAAGAACCCTACCACGTAATTGGCGCAGGATCCTTGTTGGGAGTTACTCTTGGGAACATTTCTCCTTTTCCGGTAGGTAAGGTCGAGTTTTTGGAGCTGTTTCCATTGACCTTTTCAGAATTTCTGGCTCAAAAGGATCCCGAAATGGCTAATTACCTGGATTCTATTCAAGCTATTGAGCCTCTGCCGGACTATTTTTTCAATCGGATTTTGGAAAGCTTCAGATTATATATGATTTCCGGTGGTATGCCAGAGCCTGCCAAAGAATTGGTGCAAAACACCGATTTGACAAGAGTAGAGGAGCTTTTGGATAATATCAACCAAGCTTATGAACTGGATTTTTCCAAACATGTACCTGCCAAGGATATCCAAAAAATCAGCTTTATCTGGCACTCCATTCCCTCTCAGCTAGCGAAAGAAAACAAGAAATTCCTTTATCAAGTAGTTAAGCCCGGAGCAAGAGCTCGGGAGTACGAAGATGCACTTACTTGGCTAAATCAGGCTGGTCTTGTCTATAAAATCAACCGAGTAAGTAAAGTAGGAATTCCGCTTTCAGTCTATCAGGACTTGGCTGCCTTCAAAATCTACTTTCTAGATGTAGGACTTTTGAGAAGGAAAGCTCGGTTGGCTCCAAATGCCATTCTCAACCCAACTGAGCTATTTTCAGAATTTAAAGGGGCATTGGTAGAAAATTATGTTCTTCAATCCCTAGTTGCCCAATTTGGTGAGCAGCCTTCCTATTGGACTTCCAATGGAAAAGCTGAAATCAATTTTTTAATTCAGGTTCAAAATATCATCCTTCCTGTAGAGGTAAAATCAGGAGAAAATACCCGAAGCAGAAGCTTATCGGTCTATGATGAAGAAAATAGCCCTAAACTGAAGCTGAGGTTTTCCATGAAAAATCTAATCCTCCAGGATAACTTACTCAATATCCCGCTTTTTTTAGCGGACCGAACCCAAGACTTGGTCACAAAGAAATTGATAAGTTAAAATCGAGTTGGAGGATTATCAGGAAAAGAAAAGCGAAAGTAGTTTTTATAATAATTTTTCCAAAATCACATCTTAAGTTCCGATTATGTGATTTTTCACACGTTTTCGGAAGATAAAATGTGATTTCATGCCGATGACCCTTTGAAATCCTATTTCGATTGCATCGGATCAACTCCCGTCATTTCCCAATGCCCCAAGGCAATCGGAATACTTCCAATGGAATTCAGCTGATCAAAAAAGTTCCGAAGCCGAAACTCTTCTCCTTTTTCTTCTTTGATTCTGGCAAAGTCAGCCAAGGCATTTTCCAACAGGTGTTTTCCGGTGATGTAGCTCGAGCCATAGCCAGGCTGACGCATGTAGAGGTGCTGCTCAAAAAGCAGAAGCTCTTTCTCCGTCTTCATCCAGCCTCTAGGCGTGTAATTCGAATGAATTCCACCTGCTTCTACCATCGTCATCTCATTGGCCTGGGCATAAAGCGAACCCAGCCCCCGGGCCGCTCGCTGCGCAATCATGATGTACACAATCTCTCGAGAGCGGGGCGAATCTTCATATAAACCGGCATCCATAAACATCTCCTCCACGGCTGTGGCAGTTCCTTCATTTCTGCTGTCGAAAATGTTGTACAAAAGCGGTCCTCTTCGAATCAGGCTTTCATTCGGATCATTGTCCATGATCGCCAATTCAAACCAATGGTAAAAATGAGAATACAAGGGTAGCGGGTCGTAATGCATCCCAATCGTAAAGAAGTTCCGCTTTTCTTCAGGGACAAAGCTGCCTCTGTGCTCCCGCAAAGCCGGTTCGAAGTAATCCTTTACGGTCAAAATCTCTTCTTTCTCTAAGAATTCCATCATTTTCTGAATGGACTTTTCGGTCAGTTGCTCAAATTCCTCTGGAGTATTGGCTGCCTTTAGTGGAGGAAGATTCCGGTTTTGATGTTCTTCCAGTTTCAGCGAACTCCAAGCTCTTGCCAATTCTCGCTTGAGAATCATCACCTCATCCTCCCAAGTCAAGGGAACCAAGTGTACATTTTGGAGATACCAAGTGTAATTCTCTTTCCCGATTCCCGAAGGCCCATCTTTCTTGGGAGCTTCTTCTTCCAGCCATTCGACCAAGTCCTCCGTGGAGCTAATTGCGTCTTCAAGAGCTTGGACCAATTCCTGATTTTCTTTCACCCCCGGGAAATCCAAAATATCCTTTAGGTCTTGAACCTGCTGACTGATGGTAGGAATCCCAGCTGCCCAAAGCTCTTTTGCATTTCCGGTCAAGTTCTCTTTAGCCTGGGTATTCAGGGAGGAAACTGCCTTTATTTTTTCCAAAAACTCTCCGCTTTTTGCTGCTTCCAAAGGAAAAGAATACTGCCAAACCTCCACTACTCCATGGTGGGTTGGACCTTCATGGTCAGGTACATCGCTTCGCTCCATCCAAATGGACTTGTAAAATGCCGGGTCTCGTTCCCAAGGTTTCAGAACCCGATTATTGAAGTCAAAGCCGTTCATTTCCGCCCAAACGATCCGCCAATCTACCTGCTCCGGAATGCTCCAGCCTGAAGTATCCATTTGAAGAAGCCTACTTTGCAGGTCTTCAAATTCAGGCATGCGTTGCTCAAAGGTAGCTTTTCGATAATCAGGTGCTCCTTCATGCAAGGGGGGATTTTCAAATGCCCTCCATTCAGTAAAGAGTGTTTCCAAATCCGAATAAGAAGCTGGTTTTTGGCTGAGTTCAGCGGGTGAATTTGTAGTGTTTTGGCAACTGAAGAAGAGCACTGCAAAAAGAAGGGGAAGAAAGGATAGAAGACTTCGCATGAGTATTTAGGGATAGATTTGGGAAAGATAAGTGCTCCTTTCCCAGAATGCAAGATTTGAGAAGTTAGGATTATTGATCACTACACTCAATTTCCGCTGATCAGAAAATGGGATTAGGTTTCGTTTGAGGTTTTTTATTTCCCCCAGTTCCACTAATTTTGGGCACCATTGAAAAACGCATCAATAATCTAGATTTATGGCATATTTATTTACCTCAGAGTCCGTATCTGAGGGGCATCCGGACAAAATTGCTGACCAAATTTCCGACGCACTGATTGATAACTTTTTGGCTTTTGATCCGAGTTCTAAAGTGGCTTGCGAAACCCTAGTGACCACAGGGCAGGTTGTGTTGGCAGGGGAGGTGAAATCCGATATTTACCTAGATGTACAAAAAATCGCTCGGGACGTGATCAACCGAATAGGTTATACGAAGAGTGAGTACATGTTTGAAGGGAATTCCTGCGGCGTGCTTTCTGCCATTCACGAGCAGTCTGCCGATATCAATCAAGGTGTAGAACGTCAAAATCCTGAAGAGCAGGGTGCAGGTGATCAGGGAATGATGTTTGGCTATGCGACGAATGAAACTGAGAATTACATGCCCCTGGCATTGGATCTTTCTCATCGTATCCTTCGCGAATTGGCTGCGATGCGTCGTGAAAACAGCGATATCACTTACCTTCGTCCGGACTCAAAGGCTCAGGTGACCATCGAATATAGTGATGAAAATGTGCCACAGCGAATCGAGGCGATTGTGATTTCGACTCAGCATGATGATTTCGATACAGAGGAAGCCATGCTGGCCAAAATCAAATCAGATCTGATTTCTAAACTCATTCCTAGAGTAAAAGCTCAGCTGACTGAAGATATTCAAAAGCTTTTCACCTCCGATATCAAATACCATATCAATCCTACCGGTAAATTCGTGATCGGTGGACCTCATGGCGATACCGGATTAACCGGAAGAAAGATTATCGTGGACACCTATGGTGGAAAAGGCGCTCATGGTGGGGGGGCATTCTCCGGAAAAGATCCTTCCAAGGTAGACCGTTCAGCAGCTTATGCAACCCGCCACATTGCCAAAAACATGGTAGCAGCAGGAGTGGCTGACGAGATGCTGGTACAGGTATCCTATGCGATTGGAGTGGCTGCACCGATGGGGATCTATGTGAACACCTATGGCACCGCAAAAGTGGGTATGACCGATGGGGAAATCGCTAAGAAAATCGAGCAACTCTTTGACATGCGACCTTATGCCATCGAGCAAAGACTGAAGCTTCGCAATCCTATCTATGAAGAAACTGCCGCTTATGGACATATGGGCAGACAGAGTGAGGTAGTCAGCAAGACATTCTTCTCGCCTTACCGGGATGAGATTACATTGGATGTAGAGCTCTTCACTTGGGAGAAGCTGGATTTTGTGGATAAGATCAAATCAGCATTTAAACTTTAATTACTCAAGCCTCTCGAATTTCGAGAGGCTTTTTAATTTTCTTAAAAAATTTCATCTTTCATTTTTAGCTATTGATTTACAGTGAAAGACAGTTGATTCCGTATTTACTAATTATTGAATAAAAAATCCATAGTTTATTTTGATTTTATTTCATTTTTTTTTTTTACTTTAAACAGACGTCTTTACTAGTTCATCGATGAAAAATCGTTCACTTAAACTTCTTAAAAAGATGAAAAAGAAAATTTCAATTGCTTTTGTGGGAATCTTTGGTTCCCTATTGTTACTAGGGGATTTGGTTCAAGCCCAAATAAAAGCGGGAGACGCTGTAAAAATGGCAGAAGCTGCCGTGGGCGTATACGTAAAGGTAAAAGATTCTTGTTCGAAAAAAACCGATGAAGATCTTATGGTCTGCAAAGGAGATAGTTGTGTACCGGGAAAATCTATATCCTTCAGAACAAGAGGTGGTGATACAGGTAAATGTGATTAAAATGATTCAGAAAAAATCCATGGGGAGCCTGTTTGGCAGGCTCCTACTTCTTTCTTTTTTGATTCTATGCTTTTCTTGTAATAAAGGTTCACTTGATAAGGAATCAGTTCTAATTAAGGAAGAGCTGTCTTTTCAATTAGATACCGTATTCATCGATCCAACACAGTCTTCACAGATAGGCTTTATCCAAATCTCCAAAGATAAAATCTTTTATGTCGATCAGGCCTATGGATTTGTAGAGGAGTTTACACTTGAAGGAGAATCTGGAGGGGTAAAAAAACGCGAATTGGATGGTCCGGATGAATTGCAGGGAATCTCAGAGTTGGTAGTGAAGAAAGATGGGTATATGATCAGGCATGATTGGATGTTTTATCATTATGATTTCGATTGGAAGTTTTTGGGTAAGTCAAATTTTCAATCTCCTGCCACAGTGAGCTTTCAAGAGCTACAGGAAAATCCAAAAGGAGAATATATCGAAATGTATGAGTTGGAGCATTACAGTGCCAAGACAGTTCAAATTCCTGGTGGCTTTTTGGTGACAAAAATCGATGTGGAACATCCGCTATTCAATGCCTTTACCACTAGAGAATACTATCGGGAAGCGCGGGTCTTAGGAAAAATTAATCCATTCGATGGAGAGGTGGTGGAAATTCTTGGAGCGAGACCCAAAACCTATGAAGAGTATGCTTTTGTCCCCTTTCACAGCAAATTTGATTTTCATTGGACGGGCACTGACCGGATTTATATGACCTATGAAGTGGATTCCATGATCTATGTGTATGATCCTTCATGGAATCTGATCGAGCGTTTTGGAGCTGCCGGTAAAAATATGAAAACCGATTATGAAGAATCTCAAATCTTAGAAGTAGCCTTTGATACCGATTTATATCGCTACTCCCGTAAAAATATGGGGTATTACAAGGATGTTTTTGTAGATGAGCAAAATGGCTTGGTTTTTCGTACCTACAGGCAGGGCACTGATCAGCAAGATTTATGGGATGAAACTTACAATCCGCTTAGGTTACAAATTTTTAAAGATGGTCAACTCGTTGGAGACCATCCTGTACCAGGTAGGTTTCGTATTTTAGGAAAAATAGGAGAGAGGTATGTAGCAGATGGCCTCTTTGATGAGCGAAACGAGCAACAAGGGTTTTATCTAATGACTATCAACTAAGATGAACAGGAGATGCTTTTTTTTGATCTTATTTTGTCTGCATTCTTTTCTAGGGAATTCCCAGACATTGGTAACCGGCAAGGTTTCAGACTCCTCTTCAGGTGACCCCATTCCCTTTGTAAATATTATCATCACTGATCTGGCAAAGGGTACTGTCAGTAATCTTGATGGTGAATTTAATTTTAGGCTTCCTGAAAATACAACAAACGAAATGCGGGTGGTATTCTCTCATATCGGTTATCAATCCACTCAATTGACCGTAGAAGATCTCAAGAAGGGATTTCTTCAGGTTAAGATGACTCTGGACGAGTATGAGTTAGATCAGGCCATCGTGCTGGACTTTGATCCAAAGGAAATCATGAAAAGGGCGCAAGAGAACTTGATAAACACCCAATATGGCAAACCACATGAGATCGAAGTTTTTTATCGTGAATTAATATGGGTAAATGATACCATTCAGGGCCTTACTCGTGCTCGCGGAGACTTACATAGCGAAGGCTATAATATTCTCCATTCTAAACGAAAAAATGTTAGTGGTAACAATTTTCAATATGCTGCCTATAATCAAATTCAAAAATCCGAATATGGGCTTTTGACAAATATGTATGGAAAGCCAAGAAGCGAGCTTGGAAATGGGTCAATGATTGCATTGATCTTTAGACTTTGGAATTTTAACTTAAACTGGTTTGACTACGAGCTTCTTGGAGGGAGAAAGCTAGGAGATCGAGAAGTCTATGTACTATCCATCAGAGCGAAAAATAATGGAGTAAAAAGTAGGGCTAGAAATTGGGGGAAAGAGCATTATGCACTCTTGCAGAATGCAGTTCTCTATATCGATCAAAAAGACTATGGCGTTCACATGATGGAGTTAAGTCAGGGTTTTCCACCTGAGAAAAGAGTGACTAAATACAGTCGCTTTGAATATATGCTAAAAGGTTCTGAGGCAGTGGTGAAATTCAGGAGAGATGTCGAGGGAAATTACTTTTTCACCTATGCGAATTATACTAATCGATATCGAGAATATGGCTATCAAACAGAAAAGAATCCTCGGGAAAAAGATGTCAGGGAGTTTGCAGAGCTCTATGCCTTAGGATACGATCTCAGTGTACTCAGTGATGAAGAACTCCGTAGCAAATACCACACTTCTTTATCAGGAGAAATTCCTTTTCGCTCCCTAGGATATCATGTAGATTGGTACAATAACTTAATATTCATAGCAGGAAAGGCCCGCTACAATCCTGAGTTTTGGGAAGGATTTGACTATCCAAGGTATCCGGGAGAAAACGAATTAGAAAGGCAACTTTCCAGAAATAAACCGCTTTCTGATCAGTTTGCAGAATTTCGAAATAATCAATTTTATTTACATCCCATTCTTAAGAAAAGAAATGGGTTGAATGAAGGCTATTGGGCCCGAACAGGTCTTTATCCTTCGAGGGTTGGCTATTGATATGCCTTGAAAAGGGAAATTTTTCTAAGGTCTTCAGGATAGAGGGTTCTGTCAAAGCCCAATAATCCGATTTCAATTCCCTTTCCAGCTCATTTTCCTTATATTTAGGCATATCACCTTTTTCTAAAGAGGGAAAAACCCTTTTCATGTTTTTAACCTAAAACCTACTATGGCAAAAACCATAATTGTATCCAACCGACTTCCTATTTCGCTTCGTCACCGCAATGGCCGTTTTGAGTTCAAACCCTCGGCAGGTGGATTAGCTACCGGCCTTGGCTCCATCTACAAATCCGGCGAAAATATCTGGATAGGTTGGCCAGGAAATACGGTCGAAGATCCCGAGCAGCGGGCAGAAATTATTCTTGAATTACACGACTTGAAAATGGCCCCCGTCTTCCTTACCCGGGAAGATGTAGAGCAGTTTTATGAAGGTTTCAGTAATGAGACACTTTGGCCGGCATTTCATTATTTCACCCAATACATGAGCTACAATCCCGATCATTGGGAAGCTTATGTACGCGTCAATCAGAAGTTTTGTGATGCCATCTTGAAGAAGGCAGATGCGGATGATACCATTTGGGTGCACGATTATCAATTGCTTCTGCTTCCGCAAATGCTCCGGGAGGTTCTCCCCAATGCTACGATTGCATTTTTTCAGCACATTCCTTTCCCTTCCTATGAGATCATTCGGATGATTCCTTGGAGACAGCAGCTTTTGGAAGGGGTTTGCGGTGCAGATTTGATTGGCTTCCATACCTATGATGATATGCGTCACTTCCTGAGCGCCGTGGGTAGAATCACAGGCCTTTCCAGCGAAAGCGGGTACATTCAGGCAGAGAATCGCATCATCAATGTGGATTCCTTCCCGATGGGAATTGACTATGATAAGTTTGCCAAGCAGGCCAAAAGTCGGAAAACTCAGCGCATTGTCCAGGATTTTCGCAAGCAGGTAGGAGATCAAAAGTTGATCATTACGATTGACCGATTGGATTATTCCAAAGGAATTCCCCAACGTCTGCATGCCTTTACCAAGCTTTTGCAAGACCATAAGGAACTCCACGGAAAAGTATCCATGATTATGGTGGTGGTGCCTAGTAGAGACAAGGTTCAATCCTACAAAGAGTTGCGCGAGGAAATCGATTTACTGGTAGGTCGTATCAACTCGGAGTACTCTACTTTAAATTGGGTTCCGGTTCATTACTTCTATCGAAGTTTTCCATTCGAAGAGCTGAGTGCCTTCTACAATATGTCAGACATTGCTTTGGTCACACCACTTCGGGATGGGATGAACCTTGTCTGCAAGGAATATGTGGCCAGTCGCACCGATCAAGATGGAGTGCTGATACTTTCGGAAATGGCTGGAGCATCCAAGGAACTTCAGGATGCGGTTTTGGTCAACCCCAATAATCAGCAGGGAGTGGTAGATGCGATTTACAATGCGCTGACCATGGATCCAAAGGAACAAAAGGATCGAATCGCTTCCCTTCAGTCCAGTCTGAAAAAGTATGACATCTTCCAATGGGTGAAGGTCTTTATGGACCGAATTGAGCATGTGAAGGAAAAGCAGGCCGAACTTACCTCGAAAGATGTAGACACCAAGGTGATTAATGAAATTGAAAAATCCTTCAAGTCCGCAAAAAATCCGGTGCTATTCCTGGATTATGATGGGACGTTGACTGGTTTTGTGGCCAATCCACAGGATGCCAAGCCGGACGCCGAACTCAAAGCCATTGTCAAAGGACTAAGTGAAAAGGCCCAGGTAGTGCTTATTTCGGGAAGAGATAAGGATACCTTAGGTACCTGGTTTAAAGGGCAAAATATCGACATGATCGCTGAGCATGGAGTTTGGGTCAAGCGAAAAGAGAATAAAGGCGACTGGGAGCTGTATGCAGAAGCTGACGACAGCTGGAAAGAGGATATCCGCTCTGTGATGGAATACTATGTCTTGCGGACGCCGGGTGCATTTATCGAAGAAAAGCATCACTCATTGGTTTGGCATTATCGCAAGGTAGAAAGTGGACTGGGCGACCTGAGAATGCGGGAGCTTTTCAGCCACCTGAAATACATGGCTAGTGGGCATAATCTGCAGGTGCTGGAAGGAAATATGGTACTAGAAATCAAGCGACCTGATATCAATAAAGGACGGGCTGCCACTGCCCTGATGAAAGGCCAAGAATATGATTTTATCCTAGCAATAGGGGATGACTGGACCGATGAGGATACTTTCAAAGTCATGCCAAAAAGCGCCTATACCATACGTGTCGGATATGCTTACACGCAGGCTAATTACAATATCAAATCATTCCGACAGGTGAGAAACTTGTTGGGGAAATTGATCTAAAGGAGGACAAGCAAAAGCCCCGAATTTTTAAGATTCGGGGCTTTTGCTTTTAGACGACTCTTTACTACGGTATATTTTTCTTTAAAAAATCCAACCAATTGCCATGCATGACCTTTTCGATATCAGTTTTTGAATAGCCTCTTTTTAAAAGTAAATCCGGGATTTTCTGCAAATCAGCAATCGTTTCCAAATCCCAAGGAGACTGCTCTGATCCAAAGGCCCCGTCCAAATCTGAACCAATTCCGATGTGGTTGGCATTTCCTGCGATCTGACAGATATGGTCCAAGTGATCCAAAACGGTAGAAATCCTCACATCTCGTTCCTTTGGAGTGCTTTTTCCTCTTTCCCATACCGGACTCAGCATCCAGGCATCAAAGGCTCCTCCGATTACCGCTCCCCGGTCGATCAAGGCTTTGATCATCTCATCCGAAAACTGACGATTGTGATCGACCAAAGCCCGGCAGTTGTTATGACTGGCCCAAATAGGCCCTTGGAAAATCTCCAAGGCATCCCAAAATGCCAAATCACATAAATGCGTGGCATCCAGGATGATCCCCAGTTCATCCATTTTTCGAAGCAAGTCTTTTCCTGCCGCATTCAAAGGAGCCGAGGCATCGGTACCATGAGCATAGCGACCCGGTCCATAGTGGGCAGGGCCCAAAGCCCGTAATCCATATTCGTATGCTTTTTCCAGGTAATCAAGATTGACAATCGAGTCAGCTCCCTCCAAGGAAAGGATAAAACCTACCGGCTCCTTGCTTTTGTCACTGGCTGCATTCCAAATCTCGAGATGAGTTTCAAGCTCCTTCCAATTTTTGATTTGCCGCATTTCTCCTTTTTCAACCATGGCTTGATACCAGGCCAGTTGACCTTGAGTCTGTGCCCAAGCCTGCTCGGGGGAATGCCATCCGGGAAGGGAATTGTCCGGTGCGACAAAGCGGGCGATTTGGGTGGCGACAACCAGGCCTATGTTTCCTTTTCGAAGTTCTGGGAGCGAGACCACCGCATTTCCCCGATCGGGTTTGTCAGTGAGTCCTTTCTCCCGTGCATTGATCTCGGATACAGTTCGGGTCAGGTCCCGATTCCACTCCAGGGCATTCATACTCAGGTCCAGATGAGCGTCGATAGTCAGCATGGTTTAGAAGCTTTGAAGGATAAAAACGGTGGGGATTTTATGCAGATCGATCGAACTTTTCTTCCAATCTACGATGGTTTTCGTTTGGATGAGTTCGTCCGACGCGGTTAGATTTTTGGCGATGCAAAGCTTGGTTTGGGGAGAAAGCATCCGGATCAAATCCTCCAACAGTTGATTGTTTCGAAAGGGTGTCTCCATAAAGATCTGGGCGCGTTTTTCCCGAAGGGATTCGGCTTCCAGCTTTTTCAAAGTAGCAGCTCGCTCCTTTTTGTCAATGGGCAGATAGCCATGAAAAGCAAAAGATTGCCCCGAAAAACCAGAACCCATCAAGGCCAAAAACATGGAACTCGGACCGGATAGGGGTACAACTTGGATTCCCCGAGTGTGCGCATAGGCTACGGCCAAGGCACCAGGATCAGCTATTCCCGGGCAACCGGCTTCGGATATGATTCCTATGTCAGCTCCTTTGAATAGGGGCTGAAGTAATCGGTTGATGCTCTCCGGAGGGGTGTTTTTATCAAGGATTTCCATGTGGACCTCTTCGAGATTCACTCCAAGTTTGAGACTGGAAATATAGCGTCGGGCAGTTCTGAGATTTTCGACCAGGAAGACTTTGGTATGGGCGATCACCTCCTTGACTTGGGGGGTAATCACTTGATCGCCGGTATTCTCCGCTAGGACATTGGGGATTAAGAAAAGCTTTCCTTGGGGCATGTGTTGTATTATTTCAAAAATTTCCTAACCTCTACGATCACTTCAGCAGGCTTCTCAGCATGAAGCCAATGTCCGGCACCTTCGATAAATTCGATATTGTAATCAGGGAAATGATGGAGAATATCCGGTAAGTCACTTTGCTGAATATAGTCTGAATTTCCGCCTGCTAGAAAAAGGGTTGGACCTTCGTATTTTCCATCTTCATCCAGTGCTTTTCCCACCTCCTCGATATTGTCCGTAATCACAGGAAGGTTGATTTTCCAATAAAAACCCTCTCGATCTCTACCGAGGCTTTTGAGCAAAAACTGCCGGATTCCAGGAATGGAAATATATTGAGAAAGTTGATCATCCGCATCCTTTCGGGAGTGGATTTCAGATAGCTTGATGGAGTTTAACCCTTCCAAAATCTTCTGATGATGTATGGGGTAGTAGCGGGGAGCTATATCTGCCACGATGAGCCTTTCTACCCGGTCAGGATATTCGATAGCAAAATTCATAGCCGTTTTACCGCCCATCGAGTGCCCCATCAAGAATACATCACTCAGGCCCTCGTCATCCAAAAATTCTCTCAAATCTTCTACCATGACATCATAGTTCCACTCCTCATCTTGTGGGGAGTCACCGTGGTTTCGTTGATCGACTAGGTAAAGGGTGAAGTCTTTTTCCAGTTCCCGGGCAATGGAAAACCAGTTGTCCGCAGACCCAAAGAGTCCATGAAGAATCACAAGTGGCTGACCGGAGCCGGATTTTCGGAAATTAAGTTTCATTGTGTGAGGTGTTTGATTGGTGCCTGATTTTGAGAGTCCAAGATCTTAAAATCAATTGAAGGCTTCAAATAAAAAATCGAAAGCCGATTAACTTCGGCTTTCGATCAGGTCTTTGACACATGCTATCCAAGTGTCGTTGGAGTTGAGACTTGGAACCAGATCCCAGTGCTCTCCGCCCAATTCCTCGAATTCCTCTTTGTATTCTTCGCCCACTTCGACGGTGGTTTCCAGACAGTCTGCCACGAATGCCGGAGAGAAGACCAATACTTTTTTAATTCCTTTACCGGCCAATTCTTTGATTATATCCTCGGTATAAGGCTTGACCCAAGGATCATTACCCAATCGGGATTGGAAGCAGGTTGTCACTTTTTCCTCGTGTAGTCCCAGTTTGGCGGCTACCAGTCGGGTGGTTTGGAAGCACTGTGCCCGATAGCAGAATTGGTTTTTTGCCCCATACTTATTGCAGCAGGAGCCCAGCTTACAGTAGTTGTCTACCGAGCCCTTGCGAATCTGTCGCTCTGGCAAACCGTGGTAAGAGAAGACAAAATGCTCATAGTCTCCTTTTTCCATCATTTCCCGTCCCAATTCTTCCCAAGCTTGCAAAAAGAGTGGATGCTCGACAAAGTTGCTGATGAATGAGATCTCAGGGATAATCTGCCAGCCACGGGCGATCTCCATGACCCGATCGATCACGGAGCCATTGGTAGCCGAAGCATACTGAGGGAAAAGGGGTAAGACGATGATTTTCCGTACTTTTTCTGCCATCAGTTCATTCAGTCCTTGCTCAATACTTGGACTCTGATAGCGCATGGCGATTTTCACCAAATACTTATCCGGGTCGAGTTTGGGGATCAATTTATCCCGCAGGTCCTCTGTGTGGAAAAGCAAGGGTGAGCCTCGGTCAGTCCAGAGTTTTCTATATTCTTTGGCAGATTTGGGAGCTCTGAAAGGAGCAATGATCAGATTGACCAACATCCATCTGGGGATGAAAGGAAAGTCAATGACGCGCCCGTCCATCAAGAATTCGCGAAGGTATTTACGTACGTCTCCGGTGGCAGTACTGTCCGGAGTTCCCAAATTGACGAGCAAAACGCCAATTTTCTGTGCTTTCGGCATAAGACTTTGATATTTTTAACTACAAGCCAAAAATACAGGCTTTGGTTGCAATATTAGGATAGAAAGAATCAATTTGATTATGAAAAAAGCAATAAAAAAGCCCCGATTTGGGGCTTTTCTAGATTTAAAAGCTTTTAAGCTTTTGGAATTAAACAGGTAAAATGTAGGCTTATTGATCTTGTTGCAAGAGTTTGTCCACTTTCTCCTTTACTTTTGGACTGGTATTGTAAGCCATGTAGATCGCGTCAAATTTCTCGGCGGGCATATTACTTTTTTCAATGATTCCCTGAACTTCCCCCTGCATATTCTGTTGCAGTTTCATCACTTCCTGACCGATCTTGTTAAATTTTTCGATTTCTTCCAAGTCTTCAGTTACTTCTTTGAGTGACCCGGCAGATTGTGCCTGTGCCAACTCCTGAAATCGAGGTACCTCCATTCCGTTCTCTTGGATGGTTTTGACCATATTTTGTTGGACTTTTTCCTGAACAGGCATGATTTCCTTATTGATTTGGACGAAGGTCTCGATCTCGGAATCAGAGAAATCGTCTTGCACGGGTTGTTGCGGAGGAGTCATTTGTTGCCCAAAAGCAGAAACAGACAAAAAAGCGAAGGATACTAGAAATGAGAATGATTTTAAAGTGAGTTTAAACTTCATAATTTTTAAATATTGGTTTGAATTCTCTTGAAATTAGACATTTTAAGCCGGAAGACATGGGGAAATCCCGAAAAACTGAGCTATTTAACGGGTTTTAACCGATACATCTTAGAATAGTCCCATCGAGAGTTCAGATAATTAAGTCTATATCTTGGATTTTAAACTCCACTTCATCAACGGTCCACTCGACATACTGGTCACAATAGCCATAATCACCAAAGCCACGAAAAGCTTTTCATCTATCAAACCATTCTCCAATGCGATAATTCCCAAAATAATCTCCATTGCACCGCGAGCATTCATACCAAAGCCTACGGCTAAGGCTTCTCTAAATGGAAATCCGGATCTCAAAGCACCAAAACCACTCCCCATAATTTTACCGGCAAAGGAAATTACCAATACTGCGAGTACTAATAAGATATCGAAGTTTGTGAAAAAATTAATTTTTAATCCAATTGAAACAAAAAAGAGTGGGGCAAAAATATTATTGATAAACTGATGAATAATTTCCTTTGCTTTTTCAGAAAGGTGGCTTGAATCACCCAAAGCTACACCTAGTAAAAAAGCTCCAAAAATAGAATGAATTCCCAGCCATTCGGTGAAGGCCGCAGCCAAAAAGCAGAAGGCCATCGAAAGAGAAAGCAATCCTCCAGGCCATGCAAGATTTTTATTCACCCACGGCAAAACCCTGTTGATCAAGCCTTTGCCCAGTGTCAACATAAATACCGTAAACAGTAGCGTAATCCCTATGGTATTGAATAACGATAAGCTTCCGCTCTTTCCCATAAATGATAATATCACCGAAAAAATCAACCACCCTATAATATCATTGACCATTGCAGAGGCGACGATAACCATTCCCATTTTCGTCTTAAAAAGATTCATGTCCATCAAGATCCTCACCACCACAGGCAAGGCCGTGATGGACATCGCTGTCCCCATAAACAAGGAAAACAGCAAGCGCTCACCATCCGCAAATCCAAAGAAGGAGGCAAAGAAATAAGGAAAAACAAAGCCAAGAATAAATGGCACAACCAAGCCTAACAAACTAATGTTTAGTGCGGATTTTCCTTGTGACCAAACCAAATGTAATTCTACCTCAAGACCTGCGATAAACAACAGGAGAATGACTGCCATCTGAACAATGCCATCCAGGGCAATATTGGCAGAAGGATTACTTTGGAACAGGTACTCAAAAAAATCAGGATTGAAAGTTCCAAGTATGGTAGGTCCTAGAATGATTCCCGCCAAAAGCTCACCGACCACTGCGGGTTGTTTGAATTTTTGAGCAATTTCTGCAAATACTCTCGCAAAAATTAACATACTCGCTAATTGCAGGAGAAGATTGATTACTTCCTTATGGGCTAAGCTTTCCATGAAAAAATTATTTTATGTAAAGGAAGTTTGTGGGAAGATTTTCGAGAATATTCTCCAATTCATGGGGAAAAATCCTGTCAATAAATGAATAATCTTTATTGTCACCCATGATAAGCAAATCAGCGTCGATTATTTCACAATATTTAGCCAACTCTATGGACCACTTCCCAGCAGTCACTTTAATGTTAATCCGAAGATTTCCTTTATCCAAGGTGTTCAAAATTTGTTGAACATATTCGATTTCGTCCTGAATTAATTTTCTTCGAGTATTAGAAACATCTTCCTCTGAGCCTTCTCCTGCCGTGGCCATTTGAAGTCCATATAGTTTGATTTCATTTAAAATGTGAACTTGCTCAGCCTCCACGATTTTGCAGAAATTCAGGCCGCTTGCAATTACTGAAGGAGTGACTTCCAACTGCGTTCCATTAATGACCACTCTCGAAAAGGCACTCATTTCAATTTTGGGCTTGATTAGTGTTAAAACTGAGCATGGGGCTTTTCGGATTATTTTTCTTGCGACTGACCCCAGATAATAAGTAAGCAGTCCTTCTTTTTTTAAAGCTCCTAAAATCAACAAATCCACAGACTCTTCTAAACAGGCCTGCAGCAATATTTTTACTGGTTTTCCTGTTTTCCAAATAAGTTTTGTCGGTATTTGTTTTAATCCTTGCCGTGTGACAATTTCCTCTAGTTTACTCTCCAAATCAGGGTTTTTTACTCCCACATGGATTAAAACCAATTCGGCATCAAAAATTTGGACTAAACGTTTGGCTTCCGCAATTAATGCTTCGATTCGAGGAGAAAAAGCGATGGCTAGGCCTATTTTCTTATACATGATTATGGAAAGGATTCAGCCTAAATAAGCAAAAATTCACAAACTCTACAAATAAACAAAGGCTTATCCACTTATCCATCGCTAATCCCATTCACGCAGCTATTGGACTCTCAGAAAAACTAAAGGCGATATTTCGAAGAATATTAATAAAATTCAAGAAAATGATCAGATTAAAGTCAAAATTCGGAATTTAAACCTTTAAGATTTATGAAGAAAATCGTAGTTAGCTTGCTGCTCGCAGGAAGCCTGGGTTGGTCACTGCCGGTATTTGCGCAAGGAGACTATCCTACGCTTTCCCAGCTCAATCAGCGTCTGCAGGCCCTCGGAAACCAATCCTCCGCAGAGCTTACCTCCCTCACCAAAACTACCGGCGGAAAAGACATCTGGGTTCTCAAAGTCGGGACCGGTGATATGGACCAAAAGCCGGCCATCGCCGTGGTGGGCGGAGTCGAAGGCTTTCACGTCTTGAGTGTGGAATTGGCCACGCAGTTTGCAGAAAAACTAGTTAGTGAGCATGCGGAAAAACTAGAAAGTACCACCTTTTACATTTTCCCAAATATGTCGCCTGATGCCTATGAGCAATATCATGCGGGGCTGAAGTACGAGCGACGCGGCAATGCTGCTTCTGTAGATCATGACCGGGATGGTACGCCTGGAGACAATGGCTACACCGACCTCAATGGAGACGGTTTCAGCACTTGGATGCGTGTAGAGGATCCCATGGGAGAATATAAACTATCCGAAGAAGACGATCGCGTATTGGTCAAAGCAGACCGAAGCAAAGGTGAATCCGGCACCTATCACGTATTCAAGGAAAGCAAAGATGATGATCAGGATGGGGAATTTGCCGAAGATTTGAAAGAAGGCATCGCGTTTAACAAATCCCTGACCTACAAATTCCCTGTTTTCGAACCTTTAGCTGGAGATATTCCGGTTTCGCAGCCGGAGACAAGAGCGATGCTTGATTACCTTTTTGAGCAGTGGAATATTTTCGCGTTTGTGACTTTTTCCCCAGCCAATAACCTTTCCAGCCCGCTGAAATACAATGCCCAGAATGCCAGAAAGCGCGTAGTCACTTCCATCCTTCAAAAAGACGAAGCTATCAACGCCATGGTCTCAGAAATCTATAATGAGACCATTTCTCAAAAAGCCTATCAGCAAAACAATCAGGGTACAGACGGGGATTTTTTCCAATGGGCTTATTTCCACTTTGGTCGCCTGAGCTTTGGAACACCGGGCTATTGGACGCCGGATTTCAAAGGAAAGAACAACCCGGAAGCCAATTACTTGGCTTGGGCAGACTCTCTAGGATGGAATGATGTTTTTGTGCCTTGGACGGAGATTTCTCACCCAGATTTTCCAGGTAAAAAAGTAGAAGTAGGAGGGATCAAGCCTTTTGTGATGGCAAATCCTCCCTATGAAAAGGTAGATGAAATAGCGGAAGAGCATACGGATTTTATCCTCAAGCTAGCAGAAATGCAGCCGAATCTGGAAGTGCAAAACCTCAAAATCGAATCCATTGGAAATGGTTTGACGCGAATTTCATTGGATCTGTTTAACAATGCACCGCTACCAACCCACTCAGAAATGGGCGAGCGTTCCCGATGGCTGAGAAAAATCCGAGTGGACCTCAATGCGAGTTCGGATCGATTGATCTCTGGGGAGAAAATCCAGTTGATTGACTCTATTGATGCCTATGGAAAAGCCAGCCTAAGCTGGATCATCCGTGGAAAAGGAGATGTCAGCTTCAAAGCCGGTGCTTCTCATGTGGGATTCATCAACAAAACTTTTAACCTCTAAGCCACGACTATCATGAAGACGAAGAATATAATCCTTGCATTGGCTTTGAGTGCAGCAAGCCTTGTAAGTATCCCGACGATTGCACAGCAAAAGTTTTTCAAAGCCGTGGGTTCGCCCCACATGCCCAAAGTAGAAGTGGCTTGGAATCGCTACTATACCTATGAAGGTCTTGTGGATGTGATGCAGAAGATTGCTAAAGCACATCCCAACCTGGCTAAAATCGAATCCAT
>LJXT01000076.1 GCA_001314815.1 Algoriphagus marincola HL-49 | reverse complement strand
CGCAGATAAAAGTCATTGACGATGTAGGAGGAGCCCCAATTCAAATGAGTGGACAATGTGGACATCACAGCCGCAATCAGGGAGGCTAGGACAATCCCAATCAAGCCCGTAGGCAAATAAGTCAGCATGGCCGGATAACCCAAATCATCACCAAGCTTGTCCACCGCTACATCAGGGAAAGCAGCCTGCATGTCGGAGATATTCGGGAAAACGATCAAGGAAGAAAGCGCAATGATAATCCAAGGCCATGGCCGGAGTGCATAATGGGCAATGTTGAAAAACAAGGTAGCACCGACTGCATTTTTTTCATCTTTAGCAGAAAGCATTCGCTGAGCGATGTATCCGCCTCCACCCGGCTCAGCTCCCGGATACCAGGTAGCCCACCATTGGATCGCAATAGGCATGATAAATAGCGGTATGTAAACATTCGGATCATTAAAATCTGGAACAAAATCCAACTTATCCGATACATTTGGGTGGCTGAGAAGATTCTCCAATCCCCCGACTTCCGGAAGATCCAATATGAAATAAGCCGCACCAAATGAGCCAATAATCGCTATAAAGAATTGAAAAAAGTCTGTCAGCAAAACGCCCTTCAATCCCCCCAAGGAACTGTAGATCACTGTCACAACGGAAGCAATCAAAAGGGTCTCAATGTCTGAAAGACCCAGCATGACTCCACCGATTTTAATTGCTGCCAGGGAAACCGTGGCCATGATGACCACATTGAAGAAGACCCCTAGGTAAATAGCCCGAAAAGCCCGTAGAAAGGCAGCACCTTTGCCGGAATATCGCAATTCATAAAACTCCAGATCCGTCGTGACCTCAGAGCGTCTCCAAAGCTTGGCATAGACGAAAACTGTCAACATACCTGTGAGCAAAAATGCCCACCAGGCCCAGTTGCCACTTACACCATTTTTGCGGACAATATCCGTGACCAAATTGGGCGTATCCGCCGAAAATGTGGTCGCTACCATACTTACTCCCAGAAGCCACCAGGGCATATTTCTTCCCGATAGAAAGAATTCCTTGGCAGAGGAGCCTGCCTTTTTTGAGGTTAAAATTCCGATCAGAAGCGAGATGATGAAAAAGGCTGCAATGATAGCCCAATCAATGGCGGTAACATTCATAGGTTTCTGGGAAAATTTTTTCCAATAAACAAATTTTTACCCAAACAGCTTTAGGCTTTTTTAATAAATTTTAAAAACTAGCGAAAGAATCCAAAGCAAAAATAAGGTCTTGCCTACTCAAAACCAGGTTTAAAAAATTGTTAATTATTCATGATTCTTTAAGGAAATTCATTCCTGTTTTTGATGATTTATTAATCTACTAGCCGGTTGATTAAATGGTTCATATCCCATTTTCTTCATTTATTTGACGGCCAATTAACTTTTTCTATTTATGAAAAAAACGCTATTAATGTTAACCCTGCTAGGTTCAATGGTAAATTGTGTTGATCGGGGTGAAAAAGAGGATTCTACTCGGATCAATTTCGCTGAAGTCTCCCAAATTGATTTAGGTGGAAAAGGGGCGGCCGAAATTTCAACTTTTGACCCTACAACCAAACAGCTTTTTGTGGTGAACAATGACGGGCCCACCAAGGTGGATATCATCGACTTTTCAGATCCCTCCAATTTGACGTTTATCGGTAGCATCGACATGACTCCATATGGAGGAGGCGTCAATTCTGTTGCGTCCAAAAACGGTCTATTAGCTATTTCGGTAGAAGCTTATGTCAAGCAAAACTTAGGGTCGGCGGTGATTTTTGAAACAAGTAATCTCGACACACCTGTTCAAGTATTAACGGTTGGGGCACTTCCTGATATGGTAACCTTTAGTCCAAATGGCCGCTACATCGTCACTGCCAACGAAGGTGAACCAAATGACGATTACACAGTCGACCCCGAAGGTTCTATATCTATCATTGATGTGGAGCAGGATTTTTCTGTACACACTGCTGGATTTTCCGCTTTTGAAGGACAAAAGGCTTCTTTAATGGCTAAGGGCTATCGGGTATTTGGTCCTAATGCAACTTTGGCACAGGATACCGAGCCGGAGTATGTAGCCATCGACTCAAAGTCCAGATTTGCCTATGTGACCTTACAAGAAAATAATGGGGTTGCAAAAGTAGATTTAAACTCAAAAACCATTGTAGAAATTTTTCCGCTGGGTGTGAAAGATCATTCCAGAAGTGGAAATGATGTTGACTTAAGTGACAGAGACGGTGGGATCAACCTGCAAAACTGGCCCATCTCGGCGTATTACAACCCGGATGCAATAGTTGCCTACACGATTGGGAATGAAGAATTTTTTATCACTGCCAATGAGGGTGATTCCCGCGGCTATACTGGTTTTTCGGAAGAAAAAAGGCTGAAGGATGTTACTCTTGACCCAACTGCTTTTCCTGATGCGGCTTCCCTTCAGCAAGATGAAAATATGGGTCGATACAACATTACCACCACTGCGGGTGACTGGGATGGAGATGGAGATTTTGATGAAATCTTTGGACTTGGAGGCCGTTCTTTTGCAATTTGGAATACTACCGACGGCGCACTTTTGAATGATTATAACAAGCTTGAAAAAGATGTCATTACCACCAGCCCGGCACTCTATGACGATGATCGGAGTGACAATAAAGGTGTAGAACCGGAGGCAGTGGAGATCGGCGTCAACAATGGAAAAACATACCTTTTTGTAGGCCTGGAGCGCGCAGATGCTGTTGCTGTCTATGAGCTACAAGACAAAACAGATGTAAATTTGGTACAAATCCTAGAAACAGGCGATGCCCCTGAAGGAGTATTGTTTATCTCCGCAGAAGAGAGTCCAAATGGCCAAGCGACCTTGGTTGTCAGCTCTGAGGGTGATGGTATTGTGAGGGTGTATCAAAACTAACCTGCTTTTATCACAGCTTCCAAGACGGTCTTGATAGCAAAAGGCATAGTCCTGGTCATTGCTATTGAGACTGCCGTTCTGGTTTTCTCCGAAGAAAAAAATCTCCCTACTTTTGGCTATGAACTTGGAGAAACTAAGCCCGGTCTTGAGGCAATATGAATTTTTTGAAGGTCTAGATGCTTGTCAAATCAAGCCTCTGGGTGCAGGGCTTATTCATGAAACCTTTTTGATAGAAAATCCAAGTGGCCAATACGTCCTGCAAGGCTTCAATCAGGAAGTTTTTCAATATCCAGACCGGATTGCTTTCAATCTAGAGCAGATTTTTACCCATCAAATTGCCGATAAACTGCCCTATGAATTGCCGCTTCCACTTCTGAATGAAAACGGAAAACAATTAAGTACAGTCGATGGGAATAATTGGCGAGTATTCCCTTTTGTACAAGGTCAGACCTTGGAGCAAATTTCTTCCAGAGATCAAGCACGAATTGCTGCAACCGCCTTTGCTGAGTTTTCTAAGGCAGGTACAGCATTGAAGGTTGACATTTTACGAGAAACCATCCCCAATTTTCATCGGCTTGACCTACGCTTTGAGCGCTTTTGTGAGGTTGCTTCCGGAATTGAGCGAAAACTTGACTCCGAAGAAGAAAGCTTACTGAGGTTTTACCTAAACCAAAAACCACTTATTGAAAACTATAAGGAAACCATCCAAAAGCTCCCTTTACGACTCACCCACAACGACACCAAAATCAATAATCTCATTTTTTCTGAAAGCCTAGATCGAGTGAAAGCACTCATCGATTTAGATACGGTCATGCCGGGCTACTTACTTTATGATTTTGGAGATCTTGTGCGTACCGTCGCCTGCACTCAAACAGAAATTAGCACGGATTGGGAAAATTTGCGACTGAACGAATCGGTTTTTGAAGCATTGATGGAGGGCTACTTGTCGGGATTGGGAAATTTGGTTAAGAAAGAGGAAAAAGAATCGCTACTGCTGGGAGGGGAGGTGATGACTTGCATGATGGGGCTTCGCTTTTTCACCGATCACCTTCAAGGAAATATCTACTATCGGGTCAACTATCCCGAGCAAAACCTACATCGGGCAAAAAATCAATCCATTTTATTACGAGATCTTCAATCCAAGCGGGAGCTTTTAAGAAACCTATGGATTAAGGCGACGAAACACCCTTCTCTTTAAGACAAATACTGACAAAACTTGCAATTAATTTCCATGCGGGGCTAAATTGCCTAGCCTCAAAAAATATTCATCATTGTCCCGTTTTTTTGATACCAAAATAGAGTTTCTCAAAGGAGTAGGCCCACAAAAGGCCGCTCTGCTCAATCAAGAGTTGGGGATATTCACCTATGGGGATTTGGTGCAGCACTATCCTTTCCGCTACGAAGACAGAAGCAAATTTTTTAAAATTCGTGACCTACATCAGGATTTAGAAAATGTCCAGATTATCGCCAAAGTCATGCGAGTGGAACTCGTGGGAACAGGGAAAAGGCGGCTTGTGGCGCATGTAGCAGACGAAACCGGCGAGATGGAAATGACCTGGTTTAAGGGAATCCAATGGGTTCAGAAAAAACTTCCACCCGGTGCTGTCTATATTTTCTTTGGAAAGCCTGCCCAGTTTGGTCGAAAATGGAGTATAGCCCATCCGGAAATGGAGCCTTTGAGCCAATCAGCGGAGAAGCGAAACAGTTTCCAGCCTGTCTATTCCACTACCGAGAAGTTGCGCGCTCGATTCTTGGATTCCCGTGGCATCTCAAAAATCATGGAGCAGTTGATCCAAGTATGCCTTCCGCACATTCAGGAGACACTGCCACAAGATCTTCTCCAGCAATACCAATTGATTGGTAAACAGGATGCGGTCCGGGAAATTCACTTTCCCACAGACCCTGCCCGACTGCAGCGCGCAAGAAAAAGACTGAAGTTTGAGGAGTTCTTTTTTCTTCAGCTCCGCCTACTCAAGATGAAAGTCACCCGAACGGAAAAGTATCGTGGTCAGCTTTTGGAAAACACCGAATTACTGAAGGATTTCTACGAAAATCATATCCCTTTTGAACTAACCGGTGCACAGAAAAGAGTAATTCGCGAAGCCTATCAGGACATGAAGTCTGGAAAGCAAATGAATCGCTTGATTCAAGGCGATGTAGGGAGTGGTAAAACAATGGTAGCCTTTATCTGCATGCTGATTGCAATCAGTTCGGGCGCTCAAGCTTGCTTGATGGCTCCTACGGAGATTTTGGCCAATCAGCACTTCGAAGGCCTCAAAGAATATGCGGATATGATGGGAATTTCGATTGCCCTACTCACTGGCTCAGTAAAAAAATCCGCTCGAAAAGGAATTCACGAAGGCTTGGAATCAGGTGAGCTCAAAATCCTGATTGGTACCCACGCCCTTTTGGAAGATGTGGTGCAGTTCCAAAATTTGGGCTTGGCCATAGTCGATGAACAGCATCGGTTTGGAGTGGCGCAGCGTGCCAAACTTTGGGCTAAGAATGAAAATTTTTACCCCCATGTGCTGGTCATGACGGCCACTCCCATCCCCAGGACTTTAGCCATGACGCTTTACGGAGACTTGGACGTATCTGTCATCGATGAATTGCCTGCAGGAAGAAAACCAATCCAAACAGTCCATCGCTATGACAAAGACCGGTTGAAAGTCTTTGGTTTTATCAATCAAGAAGTCCAAAAAGGACGACAAGTTTACATCGTCTATCCGCTGATCGAGGAGTCTGAAAAACTCAATCTCAAAAACCTGATGGATGGATATGAAAGTATTGCCCGAGCCTTCCCCAATTATCCTTTGAGCATTGTACACGGAGCGATGAAAGCCGATGCAAAGGATTATGAAATGCAGCGTTTTGTCAAAGGGGAAACCAAAATCATGGTTGCTACTACGGTCATCGAAGTAGGAGTAAATGTACCCAATGCGTCCGTCATGGTCATCGAAAATGCAGAACGCTTTGGCCTATCACAACTCCATCAGCTGCGAGGTCGGGTAGGAAGGGGAGCAGAGCAAAGCTATTGCATTCTAATGAGTAAGTATGAGTTGAGCAAAGACTCAAGAGTACGGTTGGAGACGATGGTGCGAACCAATGATGGCTTCGAAATCGCGGATGTTGACTTGAAACTACGGGGTCCCGGAGATCTGATGGGCACACAGCAAAGCGGGATCACGGATTTATTGATTGCTGACCTAAGTAAGGATGCGCCCATTTTGACTTTGGCCAGAGATGCAGCCCAACAAGTCTTGGCAAATGATCCCAATCTTTCCCAACCCGAAAATGCTCCTATCCTAAGACAGGTACGACAACATAAAAAATCGGCGGTCAATTGGAGTCGGATTTCGTAAGAATTCGAAGATTTCAAAATTGGAAGATTACTTCAATTGGCTTTTCTAACTAGAAGTGTATTGATGCTTTGGCTTAGAGGAATAACTAATTCTTTTCTATGTGGCTATATGGTTACTCTTTTTTAAACGATATAGATAGTACGCATAGCGGTAATTGAGCAGTCTGGAGATTATATTTTCATAGGCCCAAGCCTGTCTGTGTCAGATTGGTCAGGAGATATGAATCAAAATAGAGCGAATGGTTATTCGAACTATTTGTAAAATCGCACCGCTGGTGCTCTGGAGCATTTATCCTGATATTTACGACAATCATATCGCGCTTCTAGCGCTCTGTACCAGTTTTTTATGATTGCCTCAGAGAGGCAATTTGATTGTAGAATCTGACATTGGGTCAAATGGAGCTTCAGAGAAGCGATTTGATCGTTGGTTGGACTTCTATGAAAGGACTGCGGCTCAATGAACTACGATATTCAGCGTTCGTTAAGCAAGGTTGGTTATTTTTAATTACGATGGATCAAAGTTCTTCTACGGTCGAAGTCAAAAAAAATAATAGGGCTTGCTTACACGGCGGGTTATTAATTTTTTTGACAAGTTTATTTCCCCACCAGCTCGCGAAACACCTCCAAATACTGCTCTGTGACATGGTCCCAATTGTATTTTTGAGTCAATCCCGATCTAGCTGTTTTTCGAAGTATCTCCATTTCTTCCGGTTTTGATTCGGCTTTTTCAACGGTTTCTTTCACCGATTCAGCCTTTTTCTCAAAATACCACCCATGCTTGCCATTCTGTAGCATTTCTTGATTGAAGGGCGTGTCCAAAGCCAAAATCGCACAGCCATAACCCAAAGCCTTTAGCATCGCCGGGTTGGTGCCCCCATATTCGTGCCCATGGAAATACACATAGCAGTGTGAGTATAGCGCTGCCAACTCATTTGGATCGGTAACATAGCCTGTAAAAAGTAAGCGAGGGTCCTGTATGTTTTTCAAACGATTTGCCCAAGCATCAGCAAAAGGAACATCACCCACAATGACGAGTTTCCGCTCAGAATTGGACTTCAAAAAACCTTCGACAATCAAGTCCGCATTATTATCCGGCACCAATCTCCCAACGATCAAAAAATAGCCCCGGCTTTCTAGATTCCACTTTTCCAATGGCTCAGAACCTACGGTTTCCTTAGGGTTCGCACCATAAGCGATGACTTTGGAGTCCTTTTGAAAAAGCTCCAAATAAACTCTCCGCATTTCATCAGAGTCATTGATGATTTGATCGTAAAATTTGGTCGCCATCTTGGAGGCCCAATAAAAATACTTCGAACCCAAACCTTTCCACTTGGGTCTTAGCCATTCCAGACCATCCACATTAATGGCGGTAGGCTTGCGGAAAATTCTTGAGATAATTCCAAAAGGACCATTCCCCGAATTCACCACAAAAATCACATCCACATCCGAAAAGCAGGCATGTAGCATGGAAAAGAAAGTATGCGTCAATTGCGTCAGGCTTTTGGACTCGATAGCAGGCGTATAAATACATTCGATCCCATTGACGAAGCGGGGTCTTTCTTTAAAAAGTGCCCGGTGATTATAGACTCGCACATGCACCCCTTTCGCCGCCAATCGCTCTCCGAGTTCCTTGATCATCGTATCATAGCCCCCATAGACGTAGGGATAGCCCTTGGCTCCCATGATGGCAACCTTCAGATTTTTTTCAGATGCTGCCATAGATGATTTTTGATTTTTTCTTCGAAAGCTTCCAAGCTAAACTTACTCAACACGCGAGCTCTTCCCGCTTGCCCCATCTCTATTCTGAGTTTCTTATTTCTGATCAATTGGTCCAAAGCTGTTGCACCACTTTCCACCTCGCCAATCGGGATAAGAAAACCCGTTTCACCCTCTACGACCATTTCTGAAGCACCACCTGATCGAGTGGCAAGTACCGGCTTTGAAGCAGCCATCGCCTCCAAAATAACTGTGGGAAATGAATCTGGCAAAACGGAAGGAAGCACAAAAATATCCAGGGAGTCCATTAGCTCAGGGATGTCCTTTCGAAAACCCAAATAGCTCACTCTTGTCTCCAAGCCCTTGTTTCTAATCTCTTCTTTGATTTCTTCCAAAATCGGTTCATAGCCGGGAAAAGGGTCACCAACCAAGACGAAATGAAGATTGGAGTGGGTTTTCAGCAGGTTTTGGGCAATTTCCAGAAAAAACAGCTGTCCTTTTCCCGGATTGATTCTTCCGACCATTCCAATTAGCAGCGTTTCCTGACTCAATCCCAATTCCTCCTTCAACTTACCTTTCGCTTCCAAAAACTCCCCATACGGAATTCCGTTGGGAATGACTTGAATTTCCGACTTCTTCAACATACTTCCCCAATGATTTCCGACCGCCTGAGATACTGCAATCGGAGCAGGAGTGGTCTGATCGAGTAGCTTACTCAGCCATTTGACCAAAGGTGCCGGCCCAGGTAAAATTTCATGAATATGCCAGCAATGAGGAAGCTGATTTCGCTTGGCCCAATACGCTCCTACCACCACAGCTAGGGTGTTGGAGTAGACCAATTCAAATTGGTACAGCCTATGGAGCTTATTGAGGAATTGGTAGGCCTTTAGGTTTTTGGAAATTCGGTTGGCTAAGCCAATGGGATTGACATATTTCCTACGCAAAATTCCCAAATTCTGAATGTGATAAGGAATTTGATCCTTCTTCAAATCCTCCTCAATAGGTCCAGGACCAGTTAAAACAACTACAGGCTGGAAGCCCTGGTTTTGGTATACTCGAAGAACCTGCAAGATGATTTTGCCCGAGCCATAATGCTCCGAAGAACTCTGAAGAAAAAGTACATTTCGGGTTTTAGTCATTCTTTTCGAAGTAAACTCCCACAATTCCGGACTTTCCGAAAGGAATCGAAACTACCTCCAAAATCCATGCAAAAGGCAAAACCAAACCCACAATCAGCAACAACCCAACAGTCTTTTTCCGCTTGAGTCGCAAAATTAGATTTTCTCGAAAACCCAAACGGGATAAAATGGCCTGCAACATCCCCAAGACTCCCAAGTGAATAGAAAAGGACCTTGTAGCAACTTTACTAAAGCCCAATTTTTCCAGATTATCTACCAAAACTGGCTCCGTCCAATGCGTCAAATGCTTAGGAATATCCCAGTGCATCCAATTGGATCCGGCGATTTGGGACTGCCAGGAATCAACCCTTGGCACCTCCAGGTAAAGTAGCTTTTCGGCATTCTGATCCAATAGCTCTTTCAACAATCCAAGCGGGTCAGGCAAGTGCTCCAAGACATGATTCAAGCAGATCAAATCAAATGAACCTTCCTTGATTTTACCCCCTTGATAAAAATCAGGAATGACAGAAACCCCATATTTCTCAGTAGCAAATCTAGCTCGTTCTTGGGCTGTTTCGATTCCCAAACCTTTCCACCCTAAATCTTGAGCAACTTTCAGAAACTGCCCTTTTCCAGACCCAAAATCCAAAAGACTTTTTGCCTGCGGGTAAATTCTTCGTGCTTTGCGCAGTACTTTTTTGGCCTCTCTGAAAATGATTATTTCAAAAATCGACCGCCGATTGTCCACCACCGCATAAACCTCATCTTCATATAGCTTTTCCGCTTCAATATCTTCTTGTAAATAAGTCCAGCGGATTGCACAGGAAGTACAGGTATGGACGGAAAGCGGAAGGAGATTGGCAGGAGGGGGAGTTTGACAAAGAGGACAGTGAGTTTGCCGCATGGATTAAGATCCGGATTTCAGAATAATCTGATGAAAAGCTTCTACAAATTTTTGAGGGGAAAAGTCGGCAGAGCGGATTTTTCCTTTTTGGCTGAGACACTGATAAAGACCAGAATCCTGATCCAAAAGTATCATTTTTTCCAGTAAATCTTGCTGATTTCCGGTTTGGAAAGGAAGACCCGCACCACCTGCCACTTCCATCAGTGCCTTTTGATCCGAGTGGATGACCGGAAGCCCAAAGCCCATCGCCTCAGGAATCGGAATCCCAAAACCCTCATTTTCGGAAGGAAACACATAGGCAAAGGCGCCCTCGTACAGGGATTTGATCTCTCCGTCACTCAGATAACCGGGAAGTAAAACCTGCTCTTCCAAAGCTAATTTCTGAATCAGGGCCTCCACCTTAGGAAAGTCATTCATCTGATCACTTTGCCCGGGACCACCTACCAGAAGCAATTTCTTATCCGAGCCAGTTTGCTTGACAAATTGTGCGAAAGCCTTGGTCAGCAGCAGCAGCTGTTTGCGCTTATCAAAAGTACCGATGTGTAGAAAATAGCCTTGCTTCTCTAAGTTTAGCTTCGAAAAAACCCCCAGTTCAGAAAGAGATTTGAGGCTTTTTGGGCATTGATAAATGACAGAAATCGGAAAATCATCTCCCAGATTTTCGAAAAGCGATTTCTTGGAGTATTCTGTCGTGGTAATGATTTCTGTTTGCTCTTTCAGGCCTTTTTTAATCAGGCTTAGAAAATACTTTCGCCACCATCGGGGATAGTTTTGAGGCATTTGCCAAAAGAAGGCATCGTGAATGACCGTCAAGCGCCGACAGGTCAAAGAAGCCGCCGGAGAGACAAAATCCGGACAAATGAGTACATCCGGCTTGTATTTCTTCACCAAATCCGGAAGTTGAAATTCCTTCCAGCGGAAATAGTCCAAGTGGTAATTCAGTCGCTGAATTTTGTTTTGTGGACCCTTAAAACTCTCATCTTTTAGTTGCTCATCAGGTTCGTGTGTAAAAATAAACTCAATCTCGGGATGAGGATACTTTCGAAAACCCTTCGCCAATTCCACCATATAGGTTTTGATGCCCGTGCTGGCGACATTGAGGTATTGAAGATCGAAGAGTACTTTCAAAAGAGTGGCTGTTTTAGGGATATGAAGCTATTCAAAAAACACTGACAATAATGGTTAAAGTTAGGAATAAAAAAACCATCATGGCAATTTTCCATTTATGATAACAAGTAGATCAATATGGCAAACTTTGATCGGGATGAGTTATATTTTTTCATTTATAGCTCACTTTTTGCTAACTTTATGAGTTATAAAAATAAATTTATAGCTCATGTCTTGGAATTGGGAATCGAAAAGCTGGCCAAATTTCACCTATAGTCTAGAGTCAATTGAGTCCAAACTGAATGACTTCTATTTTCTTTCTGGAAAACTAATGGGTATCAGTCAATTAATTACAAAAGCTACTAATCAAAATTTAAGGCTCGAAATAATTACCGATGAGGCTTTGAAAACCTCGGAAATTGAAGGAGAATATTTAAATCGGGAAAGCGTTCAATCCTCTATTCAAAAACAATTTGGACTGAAAGCGACTTCCCGAAGGCCTAGTGCTGCCGAATATGGAATTGCCGAGATGATGGTAGACTTATACCAATCTTCACAAGTACCACTAAACCATGAAAAGTTATTCAGCTGGCATCGAATGCTGACCAATGGACGAAGGGATTTGGAAGATATAGGGCGATACAGAACAAGCCCTGAATCCATGCAGGTCGTATCAGGTCCTTTGGGAAAAGAACGAGTTCACTTTGAAGGGCCTCCTTCGGATCGAGTTTTTTTTGAAATGGAGCGGTTTTTAGAATGGTACAATACGGAGTCTAGAAAGCTTCATCCGGTAGTTCAAGCAGGGATAGCCCATCTATATTTTGTTTGTATTCACCCTTTTGAGGATGGGAACGGGCGTATAGGTCGCGCCATTGCTGAAAAAATACTTTCTGAGAGACTTGGACAGCCCAGTTTGATCGCACTATCTCATACCATTGAGAAGTATAAAAAACAATACTACGAGGCTTTGGAAAGGAACAATAAATCGATGGAAATCACGGATTGGTTGGAATATTTCTCAGAAACCATCCTGCTTGGAATCAAGCGGAGCCTAAATCTTGCCAGCTTTGTCCTTGCCAAAACTAGGTTTTATGACAGGTTTCAGCAGGAGATGAATGAACGGCAGAAGAAAGTTTGTGAGCGAATCTTTCAAGAGGGACCTGATGGGTTTCAAGGCGGCCTTAGCTTAAGTAACTATCTGAGCATTACGAAAACCAGTAGAGCAACAGCGACAAGGGATTTAATGGCTTTGGTAGATTTGGAAGCATTTCGAAAAACAGGGGAGTTGAAAGGAACCCGTTATTTTTTGAATTGGGAAGGGTTGATTGATAAAGATTGAGTTCTGGGGAGTTTGAAACCTATGCCTATGTATTTAAGAGGATCCCAAATGTTTCCATATAACTCAACTCTTGTTATCTTTGTTGTGTTTCATGAATTAGAAAATTGAATGGATAAATATTTTGACGTCATTTTTCTTGAACAAGCGCTCGAGTTTTTAGAAAAGTTGGATTTAAAAACAAGACAAAAAATCTACTACAACATTGACAAGGCCAAACTCGGACTCGACCCGAAACTGTTCAAAAAACTGACTGATGAAATTTGGGAGTTCAGGACAAAATATAGCTGACAGCAATATCGACTTTTCGCATTTTGGGACAAAACAGACAAGTCTGAAACGCTTGTCATTTCAACACATGGAATTGTGAAAAAAGTTGATAAAGTTCCAAAAGCAGAAATCGAAAAAGCGGAAAGGATTAGAAAAGAATACTTTGAACAATAAAATTATGGAAACAAAGAACAAAAAAATGAAAATGATGACCCTAGACCAGCTCAAAGACAGGGATATAGGGGAAATTGGAACTTCAGAAAGGGACAAATACGAATTTGACCTGCGAATGGAATTACTTGGAGAAATGATAAAATCCGTGCGGAAAGAAAGAAATTTGACCCAAGAACAACTTGGAGAACTTATAGGTGTCCAAAAATCCCAGATTTCAAAATTAGAACGGAGCACAAAAAATGTTACTATAGAAACGATTTTGAAAGTCTTTAAAGCATTAAAAGCTAAGGTTAAGTTCAGTGTAGAAATGAACGAATCGGAATTTAAAGTAGCGTGAAATTATAAACAAGAAAGATTTTTTTACGCCTAGTCCTAAAGATAATTGTCTACACCGAATGGAAGTGAAAGGCGATCTTTTTAAAAATTGATTTACTGAGAACCCCATAAAATCATAATCCTCGCAAAGAATCAAGACAATCGGTGTATATGTACACCAATACTACACAATTATGGCACGTCAAACAATAACAGTAACGGAACCAAATGATCGCTGGCTTAAGCAAAAAATTGAAGAAAATGAGTATGCCAGCAAAAGTGAATTAATCAATGATTTGATTCGCAGGCAGCGAGAGCAGGAATTGGAGCGGGCTTGGCTTCGAAATGAATTGATAAAAGGAGAAAAAAGTGGTCTTTCCACCAAGAAAATGGCAGAAATCCTTGAGGAGGCAAAAAAACGAGCCAAGTACAAGTAATGGCAAATTACACCTAGGCCTAATCAACTTTTCTACTCCGAGAGGGTACTAATTTCTGCATAAAATATTGATAACTGAATTACCAACCCTTAATCCTATCCACATTAAAGAAACAAATAATAGTGTCGTTAACGGAGTAAATAAAACCAAGACTAATAATCCTTTTATTCCGTATACTTGTTCCTAATTAATATTTACCGGAAAAAGTCCAAAAAAAGGAAATAAGCCTAAAATCTATTTACACACTTTTCGGGATAGTGTCGGTTAGTGTCAACGGAAATAAATTTTCAAGTAACTTTGACATCTCTTTAATTTTCATATTTCATTTTTTTATATCAGTAAAATACCCCCCTATAGCGGTAGATTCTCCTCAGTATTTCAGAAACTCATTTAGCTGTTTAGACACGAAGAGTTGAATAACTTGAAATTTATACCCTCCCATACTCCCTCACCGAAAAGCCAATCATCCACCAACTTACCCAAGCGACGTAAGTGTACATTTCCGCATTGGCGGTGAAAAGCGGTAAAAGCAAACCCACCTTAGTGGCAGCACCGACAAAGGCGATCCTGGCCTTTGGGGTAGAATCAGTCCCATAAAAAACCCGTAAACTCAGTACTACTCCGGAAGCAATGATCAGGATGTACAATAGCATTCCAATCCAGCCCAATTGCACCCCGTAGATCAAAAATTGATTTTCACCCCCAACCCGTAACTCATCCGTCACACTTCCGGCATTCCCGCTCATCGCCAGACCAATTCCAAGCGGATTGGCAATCATGGAATCTAAAGCCAAGAGCCATTCCACCACGTGTCCGATGCTGGAGCTGTTTTCAAAAGTAAGCGTATCCACCACGAAAAAATAGAAATCCTCGGATGCGAAAAAAACCACATAAATCCCAAATATCAACAAGGCCAAAAAGCCCGCTCCGATCAGTTTGTATAGGCGAAAGACCAGGGCGATAAAGAAAATCATGACGAAGAAAGCTCCAAATGCTGCTCTTGAAGCCGAGAATACCAAACTTCCCAGTGAACAGGCCATCACCAGAAGGTAAAGCCAATTGTAATCTTTTTTACTGGTCAAAAACCAAATCAATCCTGCCGCAAAGCCCATCAATACCGAGCTTGCCATCTCCAAAGGATCAGAAAAGAAACTGGCCAATCGCTTGGTCACCGCTTGGGTTTCGAAAGTCCAAGTCAGTCCGAAGTTCCCGCTAGGTTCAATATCATTGATGGCAAAATTGTACAGCGCATAACCCGTGAATTGCTGCAGATGGGCATTGAGAATAAAGTTTTCGACCAGATTGACCAGAAACGCTCCGAGTGCTACGAAGAAAATAATCTTGAAAACCCGATGAATTTCCAAATCCGAAAAGGAGGTATTTCTACCCAAAAAATAGACAAACCCTGGAATCAACATGCTCTTAAAATAGAGGGCTTTGTTTAGAAATGAAGCCTGCCCTATCGGAAGCAAGAGGTATAAAAAGGCCAAACTCAGAAAAGCCAAGAAAAACCAATCCGTGGAATGCAATCGGAAAGGGTATTCGGCGATTTTCCGATGATAAAGAATAAAAACAAGCAGTGCTACCAAAACCACCAGCTCTTTTAAGATCTGAAAAACTCCTACCACAGCAGGGGACTGCGTAGCCAAATACACCACACTGAGGCTGGTAATATAAAAAGGGAGAAAGCCCGCCAGAAAGAAAATGGCATAAGTCCATTTTCCCTGAAAAATCATCTTTTCCAGCGTCCAGAGAAAGGCCGCTCCTACGGCCAAGGCGATTACTATGAAAACAATCAAGGCCATCTCGGAGCGGGTTTAAGGGGAGTAAATAGCCCGTCTTTGATTCCTGTGGCGACAGCTTTGAGCTTTTGAAAGCGACCTCTTATGAGGAAATAGAAGATCCAAAGCTTAAACCTGACCAAATGATAGATGAAACTTAAGCGAGCTTTTTGCCTTCTAAGCAAGAAAAACTGATTCCGCACATGATAATAGAATACGCTTGCACTTAAGGTTCCTTCTGAGTGAGACTTTTTAGAAGAGGCTCCGGCTTCATGGTAGATTTTTGCATCGGGCACCAACCCAATTTCAAATCCATATTTTCGGATTCTTAAGGACCATTCCACATCTTCGAAATAGGCGAAATACTGCTCGTTGAGGAATCCGGCTTTTAGAATCGCCTCTCGAGAAAGCAGCATGCAGCAGCCTGTAGCCCAATCTAATTGATTCGACTTGGGCTGATAGGATTCGAGTGCTTTTCGATCTCCTAGCGTTAAGGCACGACCTAGCCAAGAAACCCATTTGCCTCCTGCCGACCAGATTATTTCAGGCTTGTCCAAAAAGCAAATCATCGGCTGTAGGATCCCCAGTTTTGGATTCTTTGAAAAAATCAGCATCATTTTTCCCAAAAAATCAGGCTCTACTTCTGTATCATTATTCAGCAACATAATGTGAGAAAAACCCATTTCCAGTGCTTTTCGGATACCTACATTATTTCCTCCGGCAAAGCCTAGATTTTGCTCATTTTCCAAAAGTAGAATTTTGGGAAAAGCCTCTTTCAAAACCTTCCCTTCCGGATTTTGAGAGGCATTATCCACGAGGATAACCTGAAAATCGGGATAATCGACTTTTTCCAAAGAAGCTAAACAGGCCCGAGTAAACTCCAGCCCATTCCAATTGACCAAAATGATCGCAACCGATGAATCAGGTGTAAAAGCCACGTATCAGGTCTTTTTTGTGCCGATATAGCAAGGTGAGACAAATCAAAAACACCACAATTTCGGTGGAGATAATCGCTATACAAAGTCCGAGCCCTCCCATGTAGCTGGTCAGAATCGCCGAAACCACAATCATGTAGACACACATCATCCAACTAGCCTTGAAGAGCAATTCTTTTAGATCGGCGACTAAAAGCAAGCTTACGTTTCCTACATTCAGACAAGCCAGAAAGGGAACCGCAGCCAGGATTTTCAAATAAAGCACAGACTCCGCCAAATCTGAGCGGGAAAGAACCCGGATAATCCAAGGTGCGGTGAAATGTGCCCCTGCGGAAATCAGCATGCCGGCCAGGAGAACTCTCAAGTAGACATTTTTCAAAAAGCGAAAAAAAGCAGGTCTATCTTCTTTAAGCAGCTTGGAAGCATTAGGGAAAATGGCCTGAATAATCAAGGCAGGAAAGAGTCGTAGCACCATCACCACTCGCTCTGCCAAACTGTACATCCCCAGTGTCTCTGCCGCTGAAAAAAAACTCAGAATAATTAAACCTCCATTGATGGAAATGTGGCTAGCTAGATTAGAGAAGAAAAGGAGAATATTTTCTTTGAGACTTCGATAGATGGCCGAAAATTCAGGACGATAAAACTTGATTCCCAAGAAAGCATGGATGTAAAAAAGCAGCATCAGATTAATGGAAAGCCCAAAAAAGCCCAGCATAAAATTCACCCATTGACTTTGCTCAGGGCTATGAATAAAGAGCACAATTCCCATCAAAAAGAGCAGCTTCGAGAAAATATTAGCAATTGAAACCAGCTTCATTTTCTCCATTCCCTGAAAAAACCAAAGCGGTAATGTCGCTTCTGAGAATAGCAGCAGCGAGGAAAAAACCAGAATCAATTGATATTCCTGAAAGAGATTAAGGCCAAAAACTCCAATCAAAATCAAAAGTGTGGCAATCGCCGCCAGCATGGCTTTTCCCGAAAAGACATTGGATACCAGATGCGAAAGGGCCTCTTTATTCTGCTGGTTGACGGCCACTTCCCGGGGCGCACTGAGATTGTACCCAAAGCCGACCAGAATATTCAGCAAAATGATGACCGATAGTGCCAGATTCACCAATCCAAACTGATCCACCCCAATGCTTTGAATCAACAGCGGCATGGAAATAATGGAAATCAGCACATTGGATGATTGGATGATCGCCAGAAAAAGAAAATTCTGGATCGATTTATTTCGGATAAAATTGCTTAGAGGAAGTAAAGTGAGCTTTTCAAACATGGCAGCTGGGGTTTAGCTTTCCTGCACATGTTTTTGATACAGCCTGCGAAAGTATAAGGCAAATAGTGTCAGTAAACCCACAATGATCGCTCCCAAAACAATTCCTTTTACCAATCGGATTTCCGATCTTTTCAAAGGAAATCTCGGAGAATCGATGATTTGGATCAGGGGAGAATTGTTGCGGTGATTGACCTTGGCAATTTCCAGGTTTTTGACGATCTCCTGATAGACAGCAGCCGTTGCCTGCACGTCGATTTGTCGCTTACGGCTTTCGACCTGAGCGGAATTTAGCAATGGGTTCACATTGGGTACTCGATCCGTTGCAGTCGCATATTCTGCGATGCTTTCATCCAATATGGATCGCACCGAGTCGGCCTGCGTTTGAAGGATACGAAGGTTTTCCCCTGTTTTTTTTGTTTTGGTCTCTAGGTAAAAGGTATTGACCTTATCCACCAAAGCCTCATTGAAGATCTTGGCAAAAGCCTCATCTTTCGATGAAATACTTACTTGGATAATACTCAATTTCCGATCGGGTTTGATCACAGAAACTTGGCTCTCCCGAATGAGTTTGGATACTTGCTGAATCACCGAGTCCTGAGAAACCGTAAACTGATCCCGGTCTAGGGAAAAGTCCATCCCGGAAATATCAACTTTAGAAGCCCATTTTTTGTCCAACTTTTCGAATTCCACAAAGCGATCGATCAGCAACTGATCCTGATCAAAAGGACTCAGCAAGGTCTCTCCGAGCATTCGGTCAGACTTGTACAGCTCCATGATATTGTCCCCCTGAAAGAGTCCGCTGGTACTCCCCAAGGAGCCCAAATTCACGCCTACCAAGGAAGCCAATCCGGACATCTGACTGATTCCTCCGCTATCTCCCTCTTCTAAGACAAAAGAAGTCTCAGCATGAAAAACCGGTTTTTTGAAAATGGAAACCAAGGCTCCCAAAACCATCCCGATCAGGCCTGCGGCGATCAAAACTTTCCACTGAGAAATAAAAAAGAGCAACCAATCCCTAAGATTTTGAATGACTTCTTTGAGGGTAAACTGGCTATCCGAAAAGTGCTTATTCTCTGTCATGGTTGATTCCAATTGATTTGTGAAAGCACCAAAGCCAAGGTTGCCAAACCGGTAGTGATTCCTACCACATCACCTAGACGAAGTGGAATTTTCGGCCCTTTAGTCGGTACGATCACTTCTGCCCCCGGCTCCACAGGTGGGAAGTTTCGAATTCCCAAAAAGCCCTTGGTCCGCTTCACGGCTCCGTTGGCATAGACCACATAGGTTTGCTTGCGGTTAGCTCTCCGCTCAAAACCTCCGGCTCCATTGATGTAATACTTCAATCCTCTGCCTCTTTCATGTCGAAGCGTAGTAGGGTAAACCACATCACCTCGCATTCGGACGGTCTGAAGAAGCTTAGGAACGGATAGAATATCTCCTTCTTCGAGCAAAAGATCACTTTCAGAACCCGGATTAGCCAATATTGCTTCTAAGTCAATTGCTACCGCTTCGGTTTCCTTGATTTTGACAGCAAAACCTGGCGTTTCCGCAGCGATTTGATTCAGTGATTCTTTCTTGGAATTAGCAATCAAAGTGTCCACTGGGTTTTCTTCTACATTTAAATTCTCGAAAAGCCGCTGTAAAAGTTCTTCCTGCGCTTCTGAATTATTCGGATCCTGAAGCAATTGCAACCGGAGGGATTCTAAGTTTCGTTGACGGCGGATTTGCTCCGATTCGGTATTGAAGAATTCTGTTCTTCTGATCAAAGTTGCTCCTTTAGCATAAGCAAATTGATTCAATCCCCCTGCTCTATTAACCAAATCTGAAATTCGCTCAACCGAGCTTTCAATAGCAAAGATTCCAGGGGAATTGACTTGACCTTCTACGGCCACCAATTTTTGCATGGTAAAGGCCGCTTTTCTCCGGACTATCACCTGATCGAATGGTTGTAGGATCTCAGGATTTGCGCTTTGCGAAAGATCTGCATTTACCTGAATCGGA
>LJXT01000075.1 GCA_001314815.1 Algoriphagus marincola HL-49 | reverse complement strand
CGACAATAACCCGGAATCCCGCCTGACCTCTGATTTAGAAACTCAGAAACTATTTTTTCGTTACTTTTACTCTATTAACTGAATAAATTTCAGATGGAACAACTACTAATTAAAGTCGACACAAAAGAAAATGGAGCCTTTTTAAGAGAATTGCTCCAAAAATTTAATTTTGTGGTCGAGATTGAACAAAAAACAGAAGAAGTGCAAAATTCTACCACTATAGAAAAAAATGTGGGAGGTGCACTTGAGTCATATGGAGATAAAGAAAAGGTAAAAGAAGAGAGTTCGATATGGGAGTCAGTGGTAAAACTGAAGCATGGAGTTCATTGATGCAAATTATATTTTAAGGTATCTTCTTCGAGACAATGCTAATCAATATTTGAAAGCAAAGGATATAATCGAAAATAAACCCATCTTCGTCCCAGAATTTATTTTTGCTGAAGTAGTCTATGTCTTGGAGAAAGTATACGCTGTATCCAGACTTGAGATACAAACTAACCTAGAATCTCTCATTAAATACCCAAACATTGAATTGAATCAAAAAAATGTGTGTATAGAGGCACTTCAAATCTATTCTACACATAGAATTGACTTTGCAGATGCTTTACTCATTGCCTATTATAAGACCATGAGACATTCAAAGCTTCATACTTTTGATAAAAAAATTTTAAAAATTATATCTGCTGGAATCTGAATAAGCTACGATTAAGTCCGGCTTCAATTAGACGAAGTAGAATCATTACAAAACACAAAGCTTGCCTGCCTAAGGTAGGAACACAATTAGTTGGCGGGGCGGTATCGATTAACTCTTAACATTCCATAAGCCGGGACAACGAACTCCGATCCTTGCCTGCCTGCCGAAGGTAGGAACCCTGAATTAACGCTTAACAATTAACCCTTAACGGTAAGTTCGACAGTTCATTAGTTCAATCAACTGAACTCTTAACGATTAACCCTTAACTCTTGACCTTTTTAAAGCACAATTTCAAAACCTATCACTGTCTGCTTCCTTTGATAATTATCCCGCCTTCAGAAGCTGATGAGTTTCTATTTAAAATAGTAACTAACAGCATATAGTTTCTTTTATAAATAGAAACTGTTTAAATTGCAGTAAAAACAATGCATGCAAAAATCAATGCTACAAGCCGTAATCAGCGATCAGAAAGCATTTAAATGGGTGCCTTCTGCGATTGTACGACAACATGTCTCTATTGTTGAGGACGATAGCGTTGTGGTGATATCAGGAATTCGGCGCTGTGGCAAATCAACCTTATTGCAAGCCATCCGTGCAAAAAATAAAGAACAAGATTACTACATCAATTTTGATGATGATCGCTTAATACAATTTAAAGTAGATGATTTCCAAATGCTTTTAGAGCTTTTTGGAGAGCGATATGGCAAGCAAACCACCTTTTACTTCGATGAAATTCAAAATATTAGTGGTTGGGAGCGTTTTGTAAGGCGGCTGCATGACTATGGAGATAAAGTGTATATCACCGGTTCGAATGCGTCCATGTTAAGTAAAGAGTTAGGTACTCATCTCACGGGACGCTATCAGCAGGTGGAACTTTACCCCTTTTCATTTTTAGAATACTTGGCATTGAATCAAATTGAACCTAGTTCACTAGACCGGTTCAATACAGACGATAAAGCCCTACTCAAAGCCTCATTTAATGATTATTTTAAACTAGGAGGATTTCCAGCTTTCCTAAAATCAAAGCATCCCGAATACTTAAAGTCCCTTTACGAAAGTGTTTTGTATCGCGACGTAATGGTGAGAAATGGTATTACCAACGAACAAGAGCTCCTGGAACTGATGTTTTTTGTCACAAGCAATACCAGTAAACTAATTTCTTACAATAGCTTGGCAAAAGTAATCGGCGTTAAAAATGCCACCACCGTGAAGCAATACCTGGGATTCCTGCAAGATGCGTATATGTTGAGCTTGGTATCGAAATATGATACCTCGTTAAAAAAGCAGCTTCATAATCCCAAGAAAGTGTATGGAATAGATTTGGGCTTAATGCGTCAACTCAGTTTTCAGCACAGCGAAAATCAAGGAAGACTGCTCGAGAATTTGGTGTTTTTAGAGTTGAAAAGACAATCTAAAACGGTTTACTATCATCATCATAAAGGGGAATGTGATTTTGTGATTAAAGAAAAAAACAGCATCACCGAAGTCATACAAGTTTGCTGGTCCCTTTACGATGCCAAAACAAAACAGCGAGAAATCAATGGATTGCTAGAGGCTATGTCAGCTTACCAACTCAAAGAGGGACTCATTCTGACCGAGGATGAAAGCGATCAGTTGACGATAGATGGTAAGATTATAAATATTATGCCGGTATGGCTCTGGCTCTTGTGGGGTGAATAATGGTTCAATCGAGAAATTAGAACCTCTCCTGCCAAAAGTAGGAACCCTGAACTTCGAACCCTGAACTTTTAACACTTAACCATTAACGTTTAACAATTAACCCTTAACGATCAGATCATCGATTCCCCAGTTCGACAATTAGACAATTCACCAACTTTTTCCATGCTTAAACCAATAAACGAAAGTAAAATCGCCATTATCGGCCTGGGTTATGTAGGACTACCCTTAGCAGTTGCATTTGCTGAGAAATTCAAAACAGTGGGTTATGATATCGACCCTAAGCGGGTAGATGAGCTTCAAAAAGGAAAAGATAGAACACTGGAAGTAGAAGACTCTGAACTCCAGTCAGTACTTGTAAAAGGCTCCTTGGAACTTGAAGAAAAAAGAAAAGGCCTATTGGTGACAGACGCTATCTTACCAATTTCCTCGGCAAATATCTTTATCGTCACTGTTCCTACGCCTACAGATAAGCACAATCGACCTATCCTAACTCCCATGCTGAAGGCTTCAGAGGCCATCGCGAGGGTTTTAAAAAAAGGAGATGTTGTGATTTATGAATCCACCGTCTATCCGGGCGTAACGGAAGAAGAATGTGTGCCGGTTTTGGAAAAAGTTTCAGGCCTGAAATACAATGAGGACTTCTTTGCAGGTTATTCGCCCGAGCGCATCAATCCGGGAGATAAAGAGCATACAGTTACCAAAATCTTAAAGGTAACTTCAGGGAGTACTCCTGAAGTAGCAGATTATGTGGATGAGTTATACAAATCAGTAATCACAGCTGGAACGCACAAAGCTTCTTCCATCAAAGTCGCAGAAGCAGCCAAGGTGATCGAAAACTCCCAACGGGATATCAACATCGCCTTTGTCAATGAACTGAGTAAGATTTTCAACCTACTTGATATCGATACCCAAGAGGTCTTGGAAGCTGCAGGAACCAAGTGGAATTTTCTTCCCTTCCGACCGGGACTGGTAGGAGGGCATTGCATCGGAGTAGATCCATTTTACTTGGCCCAAAAGGCACAGGAAGTAGGCTGCCATCCGGAGATTATCCTTGCCGGTCGCCGACTCAATGACTCCATGGGCAAGCATGTCGCTACCGAAGTCATCAAGCATATGATGCGTAAGGACCTGAAAGTGATTGATTCTAAGGTGCTGATTTTAGGATTCACTTTTAAGGAAGACTGTCCGGATGTACGGAATACGAGAGTGATCGATATCTATCAGGAACTCAAATCTTTCGACATGGATGTAGATATCTATGATCCATGGGCTGACCCAGCCGAGGTAATGCATGAATACGGTTTGGAAATTATCAATGGCAAAACCAAAGAAAACTTAGATCAATACTCTGCGATTATCTTGGCTGTGGCACATAAAGAGTTCAAATCTTGGCCACTGATGAAATCTGAGAATCAGGTGGTGTTTGATGTGAAAAGTGTGTTGGAAAAGGAAAAAGTGGATGCTAGGTTGTAATATGAATAAAAGTAGACTCTTTTTGTTACTAAACGTAAGAAGATAAAATTGATAAAATTTATTACATTCGAATCAAATTGAAGGTTGAAGTCGTTATAAACTGTATGAAACCTATTGAAAAATTAAAGTCCTCAAAAAACCCAATATACTTCTCAAGTCCCCGAACGGAAGCATTAGAGGAGGCTTTACGTGTTTTTTTGGAAGTATTTGAAGAATATGGCAATAAATACGAATTGACTGAAAAGCAAATTTCATCATTCAAAAGCCTTATTATGGATTCTTATGTGGAGAGAAGGGCTACCTTCTTTTTGGAGGATAAATTTTCTAGTTTTAATGACTACCTCTTTAAATCTTTTCAGTTTGCATTGAATGAGCCATTTGAGGAAATCGAGAAAGAAAAAAACACAAATTTATTCTATTACAATAAGAAGCATAAATTGATCAGTAATAAGCAGTATTGATCCATCAGATTCTGAAAATGAGGAATTGGAGAATTCCGAAATAGGATCTCCGCAATTACCAAAAAATAAGGTTCAAGCCATGTTTCAAGAACTTGAAATAATGGCAATGCAAAAAGGTAGTAGAAGCGCCCTTGATTTAAGTAAACTGGATAAACAACAGTTAGATAAAGTATTGGAAACCATGTCGGAGAACGAGAAGAACGCGTTTTCTTACCATTCCAAAAGATTAGATGCAATTAAGGAGATTGAGCTTCGCAGAATAGATGCTTCTGTTATCAATCAAAAGACGATTAAAATAGTCCTTATTGGAGTGCTGATCTTTGTTCTTCCAGCAATTACTCTTCTTATTCTTTTCTTTAAAGAAACTTTTTTATCCCTTGGTTGACATTCCTTACTGGCATGCTAGGCGGTTTTGGGTTAAGCAAATTTTCAGGAAGTCTTTTCAAAACACAGGAAATAAAAAACCCGATTAAAGAAGAAGATAGTGATTAAGGGTAAAATCTTGAATTTTGATTTATACTATTTTGACTGATCTCAAAAAAAGGAAAACTCCTATTGTCAAGATTGATTCAAGTTTAAATCAATATGATGAAAAGGTTTTATTTCCCAAAAAGCTTGAAAAAGCTAATCAAATGCTAAAAAAAGTAGGATTGCCAAAGTAGGTAGGGTTAAAAGTTCAATGACCGATATTGGTCAACCTTGAACTCCGAATCCTGAATACTTATGCAGAGCTCGCGGAAGCATAGAACTATCTTTTATACAGTTCCACAATTCGTTATAATATTGCTTGCCCGCCGTGGTGGAAACCATGCCTGTCTGGCTAAAGGAAGGAACTCCGAATTCATAATTTAACCGCTAATTTTTTAACGCTAAACAATTAACCCTTAACCTTCGATTCATCAATTCGTCAATTAAACAGTTCATCAATTGTCCAAGGATTGGTGGAGGATATGATGAGAGGGGATTTCATAGATATTAGAAATATTCTTTGATAAACATTTTAAAAAATAAATTAGCAACCCTAGATATTCATACGCTAGAGGTTTTAAGAAAATCTTCTGCCTCCACCGTGGTAAAAGTGGCGGGCATGGCCATTGGGTTGTTGGTAAGTGTTTTTTTAGGCCGCACTATTGGTGCCGAAGGGCTCGGAATAATTAACCTCAGTAACCGTGTTGTAAACATTTTGCTGGTAATAGGCTTACTGGGTATGAGACAGGTAATTATTAAAGAAGTGGCCATTGCTCACAACAAAAAAAATTTTGCGCATATTGGTAATGTAATGCATACGGCGTATTGGCTAAATGGAGGTGTTACACTTGCTCTTTCAGTAATTCTCATCTTCTTATCTCCCTGGCTGGCCAATACGGTTTTTAATGAACCCAGGCTTCAATACCCGCTTATGATAGCCCTGCTGGTAATGACACCCCAGGTATTTTCACGGATATTTTCTTCGGGGTTGGTCGGTTACCGGAAAATTTGGCAAAGTAACCTGGTGGAGCAAACATTAAGCATAGCTATTACCGGCATTCTGTTGGTTATACTTTGGTTACTTAAACGAGAAATTACTGTAAACGTTGTTGCTGTTTGTTATGCCATTGGGCGTGTTGGCGTAACCATAAGCGTTGGGTTTTACTGGAAATCATTGTATCAGTTTAAAAGTAAACGAAGCGTAATTTCCAAACAATTATTAAAAACATCAATTCCATTATTAATTATTACAATTACCAGTATATTAGTATCAAATGCCGATGTAATTATTTTAGGGGCATTGGCTGATGTGAAACAAGTTGGTTTATATTCTGTTGCCGCAAGAATCGCTTTGTTAACAAGTTTTTTTTTACAAGTTACCAATGCAAGTGTAAATCCTAAAATTGCAGCATTGTACGAAACAGGAAAAACCAAAGAACTGGAGAAAATGGCACAAAGGGTAACAAAGGGTTTAGGACTAATTGGTTTTTTTCTATTTATAGTTTTCCTTTTTTTCGGAAAACTTATACTTGGTATTTGGGGAACTGAATTTATTACAGGGTATTGGATATTATTAATCTTAGGGTTTGCACAATTTATTAATATCACCACTGGTGCAGTTGGAGGATTGTTAATTATGACCGGACATGAAAAATACCATAGAAATATATCTTTAGCGATGTTAATTATAGGTTTAATATTATATATGCCATTTGTTTATTTTTATGGCGCAATTGGTGCAGCTATAGTTACGGCAATTATAATAATATCAGAAAATCTGCTAAAGCTATTATTTGTCAGATTAAAATTGAAAATTAATGTAATATCATTAATAAAAATAAAAAATGATTAGTCACGAAAATAAAATCATATTCATTCACATTCCCAAATGTGCCGGTTCAAGTATTGAATATTATTTTGGTACAAAACCTTTTAATTGGAAAATTCCTAATTATAAAAATTTAACAGGTTGGTGTCCTAAAAGAAAAATTCATTTACATCATGCTACTGCCAAACAACTTCTTGAATTAGATTTAATTGATGAAAAAATATGGAAAGAATATACTAAATTCACCATTGTACGTAATCCTTGGGCAAGAGCGGTATCAGATTACCTTTGGATGTTAAAAGATACTGGCATTCACGATTCTTTTAAAAAATTTATATTGAAAGAAGGTAAGTTCAAACATATTTTAAATGATTCTGAAAATATGAATTACCGGGGAGACCATCTAATCCCTCAACTTGATTTTATTTCCATTAATAATAAAATAGTAATTGACAATATTTTGAAGTTTGAAAATATAAAGAATGAATATCCATTGTTTTTAAAAAAAGTGGGTTTAACAACCAAACCATTACCTCATGACAAAAAAGGTAAAAAGTTTTTTTCACATTATTCGCATTTTTATACAAATGATGAAAGAGCATTAATTAGACAAAATTATGCCTCAGATATTAAATTGTTTAATTATCATTATAATGACAAAAGAAATGAGTTAAATTATTTAGAGCAAATAAAAATTAATATCTACAAGCACTTTTTAAAATTAATATAGTGAAAATTTACAGTATTGTAATAACTTATAATGGCGAACAGTGGGTTGATAAATGTTTTAAAAGTCTTGTTAATTCAAACATAGTCAATCATCATATGCTTGCTATAGATAATGGATCAACAGATAATACCCTCCAATTAATTCGTCAAAATTATCCCACTGTTGAAATTATTGAAACCGGTCAAAATTTGGGCTTTGGAAAAGCCAACAATATTGGAATGCGCAAAGCTATTGGAGCAAATGCCGATTATGTTTTTCTTTTAAATCAGGATGCATGGGTTCAAGAAAATACAATTTCTCAATTGGTGGCTTTTGCTGAAAAACATCCTGAATATTCTATTCTCAGTCCTATGCAATACTATAATGATACAATACTTGATTTTAAATTTGCAAAATATTATAAAAGAGGTAAATTAAATGAAAATGGTATTGTTGATGTAGGTTTTGTTAATGCAGCGATATGGTTAATAAGGACATCTGACTTAAAACATTATGGTTTATTTCACGAAAGTTTCTCCCATTATGGAGAAGATGCAGAAATATGTCAGCGTATAATACTAAATAAGGGGAAAATTGGAATAGTTGATAACATTAAAGGTTTTCATGAAAGAGAACAACTGGATAAAAAACCAAATAAGACTGAAAAAATCAAACGTGCAGAAATTAATATCCTTTTAAAACTTGCATATATTAATAAAAAACCTTTAATCGGCTTATTAAAACTATCAAAGTATTTACTATCAAATTATGGGAAATATGATTTTAATAGATTTAGTTTTTTCAAGAAATTTAAAGTGCTTTCTTACTGCATACCATTATATTTGAGGACCAAGAACTTAGCTAAGAGAACAATTATTTGAATTATGCAAGATATTCCTTTCTTCTCCGTCGTAATCCCCGTTTACAACAAAGGCCCCCACATTCATCGTTCCATAAGCTCGGTATTAAACCAAACGTTTCAAGATTTCGAGCTTATACTGGTAAATGATGCCTCTACAGACAACAGCCTCGAAGAAATTCAAAAATTCACAGATGAACGAATTCGTTTATTCCAGCGCACTGAGCCCGGCCCTGGTGGTTACGCTGCCCGTAACCTGGGTATTGAAAAAGCCAAAGGTGAATGGGTGGCATTTTTAGATGCCGACGATGAATGGTACCCACACCATCTGGAAAAGATGCATGAGCTGGCACAAAAATACCCTGATGTATATTTTATGGGTTGTGGCTGGCAGACAGAGAAAGAAGGTGTTAAAAAAGAGAATGCATTTTACAAATCGAATAAAAATCAAACGGCATTAAAAATATCGCTAACCGATTACCTAAAAAATGGTTTATCTAAAAAACTCCCAGTTTGGACTTCAGTAGCATGCGTAAGAAAAAGTTCGCCCGTTGCTTTAAATCTTTTTCCGGCCAGCTTAGGAGCTAAGCGTGGTGGCGATTTACATGCCTGGCTGAAAATGATGTGTTACCACAAAGAAATAGTATGGAGTAATCATGTTGGAGCAGTGTATCACCGTGAAAGTATTAACATGGTTACTATGCAGGCTGAAATTAATTTTAACTTATTGCATCATAAGAATTTTAATAACCTGACAAAAAATCTAACAAACAAAGAGATAATACTTTTAAAAAAATATTTCAACAGAAAATTAAAACATGAATGGATTTTAGGAATATTAAGAAATGCTCAAACCGCAAATTTTCGACAATATTTGTATTGGAAAAATAATTATTGTGATTCATTAATATTTTATTTTGTTTCTTTTACACCAAAAAAACTAATCAAAATATTGTTTATTATAAAAACAATAATAAAACAACATTAAAACAATAAAGTGGTTACATTGACTTAGAAAAAATGCTTTTAAAATATATTCTATATTTCATCCCTTTTTTTGCTCTGTTATATTCTGAAAATTTTGATATAATGGGAATGCCATTTTCACAATTGTGGAAAATCCCTTTAATTATTTTCCTGATAATACATTTTATTAAATACATAAAAAGCAAAAAGCCTGCATTTCAACAAATTTCAATTTGGTATGCAGTTAAAATGCTATTTAATACTAATATAACGTACCGACCAATTACAAACATAACTGAATTTGCGCGTTTTTTACCCTTTCCATTGCTTTTTGAATACTTTAAAAGAAAAAATTCCAACAGTATAATCAAATGGCTTATTTTATTAAGCCAATACGTAATTCTTTCTTCAATACCATTTCATTTAGGATTATTAGAGTCAATAGGTAAACAAATAAGTTTGCATGGTTTTGGATTTGAAGATATCATTGGGCACACCGGTATTTTTCAAAGTGCGCATTCAGCTTCAATTACTTATACCATATCTGTCATTGTCCTTATAAATAATTTTTATTTATCGCCAGCCGGTATAAAGCACTTCTATAATAATAAACTCTATAATATATTTCTTATAGCGGTTGGTATTTTTAGTATATATGCAGGTTTTGTGAGAACAGGATATGCTATGTTTGTTGTAGCTTTTTTGGTCTTTGCGTTATCACGATTTAGGTTTACTACAAAAAGAATTTTTACAGCTATTGCTACTGTTACTATTTTGATTGCCGGCATTTTTTATCTTTTACAAAACAACGATGCTTTCAGTGCAAGGCTTTTTGACCAAAGGGTACACGGCACAACCAACATTGGCTCCGGGCGTTTAATCTTTTGGTCAAATGCATATGAGAGATGGTCAGATGGAAATACTATTGAAATTATTTTTGGAATTGGAGAAGATAATTTTAAAGATTACCAATATAAAAAAATTGGAAGGAGACTTTTTAGCCACAGCCAATTTTTCGATTCTTTGGTTCAAAATGGCTTAATAGGTATAATATTGTATTTATTATTGCTGATATCTTTATTTAATTTTATTCGGAAACGAAAACAGCATAAAGGTTACAGACTTGCATTGAGTCTGTTTGCTGCTTACTTTATGTTCGCATTAGTGCAAGGGAGTAGTATTTTCCTGCAGGATTTAATATTTGCTCTTTCACTTGCATATTTAATGAATAACAATCAAGTAGAAACTAACAACACACATAATAAGTTTGGACATGAAATCAACAAATAATCCAGTATTTTTCATTGGCTCCTATTCGAAAACACCCAAAGGCTGTGTGGTATTTGTGCTGCGCAAATACAAAAAATTATTTCCGATAAATTCTAAAACCATTGTGAAATTATTCCATTTTAATAAAAAATTTCAACTCGTTCAACAATGAAGGTTCTAAAATTATATGGGCACAAAAAAAACAACGGCGGTATTGTTAACTTTCAAAATGGGCTGGAGGTACACAATACGGATTCATCATTCACATATTATCATTATAGAACAGGTTCAGTAAATCATTCTAAATGGCATAATTTTAAAGTTATTCGCTTTGCTGACCAACTCTTATCCTGGTTGTTTTTCGCTTTCTACTTATTTTGGCTTAATCCAGATACAATTGAAATCAATTCTTCACTTGTTCCAAAAGCATTTAAACGAGACAGAATTTATGCGAAAATAGCCCGTCTGGTTAAACCGAACAGCCGCTTGGTTCTTTTCAATCATGGCTGGAATTATGATTTCAAAAATTATCTTTTTAATAAAAATAAAAATTCTGTTACGGAGTATTTTGACACTTTCGACAATATAATTGTATTGGCAGAAACCTTTAAAAAACAAATTGAAGAATTAGGGGTTTTTACTGAGAAAATTAAAGTTATTACAACCGGAATTAACTTAAAAGACTTTTTAAATGTAAAAATTGGATTTGATAAAGACAAGCAGTTTTTTAACATTTTATTTCTTTCTCGAATTGAAAAAGCCAAAGGAGTAATAGAATTTATTGAATCATTGCCCCTGGTTTTAAAAAGTCACAACATTATAACATATCATATTGCAGGCACCGGCTCATTTTTAGAAACTACAAAGAATCATCCAATCGTCTTGTCAAATGGCCAATATTTTAAATTTCATGGATATGTTAGAGGAAAAGAAAAAATAAAACTTTTAAAATCAGCAGATGTATTTGTTTTCCCTTCTTATGGAGAAGGGTGTCCGGTATCGGTACTTGAAGCTTTGGCAGTTGGATTGCCCATTATTTATACAGAGGTCGGCGCTTTACCTGACATTTTGAAAAACAATATAAATGGAATTAAAGTAGAAAAACATTCTTCGAAAGAAATTGCCGAATCCATAATTTCAATGCTAAACGACGAAACACTTAGAGTAAAAATTTCGAAAGAAAATAGAAAGTATAGCACTAATTTTGATTTAGCATTAATTCATAAAAAGTTAGAAACAATATATACCACTTAATGAATACGATTTTCATAATTGGCCAGCACCGCACAGGCTCAACGCTTTTAAAAAATATTTTAAATGTCCATTCGCAAGTTATAATGGCTTTTGATGAAATGAACCTGTACGAACCATTCCGCAAAAATACGCTTGATAAATTTTTGAAAAAATCAAATCTAACAACGAATGAATTAATCAATTTATTAAAAAAAAGAAATATATACGGTACATTTTGGCGTGATTTTGAAAACTCAGGAATCACTTTTGTAGAACTGGAAAAGGAATTAAATAAAGAGAACAAACTGGATGAACAAATAGTTTTAACCGCTGTACTTCAATTGCTAAAAGAAAAAAGTAATGTTAAAATGGCTGGTGTTAAATATCCTGTTCATATCAGGAAAATTTCTAACCTGTTAAAATATTTCCCGGATGCAAAAATTATTTTTCTCACTCGTAATCCCAAAGCAATAATAGCCTCAAAAATAAACGACCCGGCAACAAAAAAACGCAAAGAGCAGTCAAAAATTAAAGCCTGGTTTATTCATTATTTCACCCTTCTTTATTTTTGCTTTGAGTACAATTTGTCAATTAAGATATTTTTTAGAAATAAAGAAAATTTGTATTTGGTCACCTATGAAGACCTTGTTCTGCATAAGGAAAAAACAGTTCAGCAAATTTGCGAATTTCTGGGAATAGGTTTTGAAAAAGAAATGCTTTTAGTTTCAGGAAAACAAAGTAGTTTTAACAATACAAATAATAAAACATTTCATCAGGATAGTATTGAAAAATACAAAAAAGTCTTGAGTAGTTTTGACAGCAGATTAATTGATTTTTTAACACGTAAATCATTCAGAAATATCCAAAATGAACCTCATCCTCACCTTTGATTACGAACTTTTTGGCGACGGCTCCGGTGATGTGTTTACCCACATTATTGAGCCAACCAACACAATACTTGGTTTGTGCCAAAAACAGGGCATTAAAACCACCATTTTTTTTGAGGTGCTGGAATATATTAAACTGAAAGAGGAATGGGAAAGTGGCAACACCATGGGTTACACAAAGAACCCGGTAAAAGCCATTGAGCAGCAAATACAACAGGCTGCTATTAATGGCCATGATATTCAGTTACACATACATCCGCAATGGCACAATGCCAAATACCAAAACGGCAAGTGGGAGTTGGATTTAAGCAACTGGCGTTTGGGGGATTTTAATGCAGAAAATAATTACAGGGTAAAAGAATTAATTTCAGATTGCAAAACAGCACTTGAAGAATTAATCAAACCTGTAATGCCCGATTACAAATGCATTGCTTTACGGGCAGGTGGTTACAACATTATGCCATCGGCAGAGGTTTATAAAGCCATGCAGCAGGTAGGCTTAAAAATTGACAGCTCGGTGTATCCGGGTGGTTACGAAACCGGCAGTTTATCGCAATACGATTACAGAAACGTACCCCTAAATTTGGATTACTGGTGGGCCAATGAAAATGACATTCGGCTTGCAACCAACACAAAAAAAGACATATTGGAAATTCCCATTTTTGCCTTACAGGTACCCCGGTGGAAACGTATCTTAACGCTTTCAAAAATTAAATCCTTGTTGTTCAGGCAAAAAACAGCTATGAGTGCCGTGGCAAAAGAAAAAGTGAGCAACAAAAATCTGTGGGAGAAAATACAATTTATACTAGGAAAAGAAGCTAGTCCCTGGGATGTGTGTATGTTTTCAAAATCGCTACATAAGAAGTTTTTTGGGTATGTCGAAAATAACCTAGTCAACCAACGCAATAGTTTTGTGCTGATTGGACATCCCAAAAGCCTGCAGAATAAAAAGTTACTTGATCATTTTATTACAACATGTAAAAAACGAAAAACAGATTACCACTTTAAAACATTGACAGAATATTATGAGTCAATTGTTTAATAAATCATTCAATAAACTTAAAACCTACTGTGAAGCCCAAAACTTTGCAGGTTGGGATCCTTATGATGGTCTTAATTCCAAGATTTTTCAGGCCACTCCTTTGAAAAATTGGGATTTGGCCCGATTGGCTTGGATTCAGGGCTTTAAGCGGAGTCCGATCAATTTTCGAAAGCTACTTTTGGTGCCAAAGACCCACAATAATATGGGTTTGGGGCTGTTCCTCTCAGGTTACTGTAATTTGTATGTGCTATCTCAGAAGGGTGAAACTTCGTTTGGAAGTAAAGAAGAAATTCTAAAAGTTATTGATAAATTAGGACAATTGTTACTCCATAATCAAAGTAAAGATTATTCAGGAAGTTGCTGGGGATATAATTTTGATTGGCAGTCCAGAAGATTGTTTTTGTTCCCTGCTTGGACACCAAACGTTGTGGTAACTGCCTTTTGCACAGAGGCTTTATTTGATGCTTATGAAATCACAGAAAACGACGAATACTTGAAAGCTGCTTTATCAGCAAGTCAATTTGTGATCAATGATTTGAATAGAACAGATTATGGTGGAGGGTTAATCTTCAGTTACAGTCCAAAAAATGGAAACAATACCGTTTTCAACGCAAACTTACTGGGAGCAAAGATTTTATTGAAAAACTATCAATATACCGAAGAAAAAGACAAGTTGAGATTGGCATCAATGGCTGTTAAGGCTGCTTTACATGGCCAGAAAGAAGATGGTTCATGGGTTTATGGTCTCCTCGAAACACAACAATGGATTGATAGTTTTCATACGGGATTCAATTTAAATGCACTTCAACTATATTTCGAGATTACTGGAGATGAGAAAGTCGAAAAAAGTATTGCAGCAGGCTTAGAATTTTATCTTAATAATTTTTTCTTGGAGGATGGTACACCTAAATACTATCACAACCGTGCCTATCCAATTGATATCCATTGTCCGGGTCAATTGATGGTCACTTTGAATAAACTACATGTTTTTGATGAAAACAGTGACTTAGCTAATCGAGTATTAACATGGACGATAATTAACATGCAGAATAAAAAGGGCTACTTCTATTATCAACTTAAAAAAGGATGGAGCTCCAAGATTCCCTATATGCGTTGGAGTAATGCGTTTATGTTCAATGCTATGTCATGTTATTTTACATCCAAATCACAATGAAAAGTGAAAAGCTAAAAAATATAAAATGCTACGCTCCTACATCTAGAGAGCAGTTGATAGAATTTGCCTTCACTAAGAACGCAATTTTAGTTGCTGTAAATGCAGAGAAAATCTTGAAGGCGAATGACGAAATCAAAGATATCATCAACCGAAATATTGGCTATCCTGATGGAGTTGGAGCGGTATGGGCACTAGAAAAAAAAGGGATAAAGGATACCTTAAAAATTCCTGGATGTGAGTTATGGCTCGATATTGTTAAGAGGTATAATGAAGTAAAGTCATTTTATTTAGTCGGAGGTAAAGAAACGGTAATCCAAAATACCGTTGACCAATTGAAAAAGGATTATCCAAACATTCAAATTCTGGGTTACCGTAACGGCTACATTAAAACAGACAAAGAAAAAGAGATGCTTATTCAAGACATTTCCACTAAAAAACCTGATGTAGTTTTTATAGCCATGGGTTCCCCAAAACAGGAATTATTGATGGAACAAATACAAAAAGCTCACCCAGCGCTCTATCAAGGGTTAGGGGGGAGTTTTGATGTTTATACTGGAAATATCCAACGTGCGCCAAAGTGGTGGATCAAGAACAATTTAGAATGGGCTTATCGTCTGGTGAAACAGCCTACCAGAATAAAGCGACAGCTGATTTATATCAAATTTTATATTTATTTAAAACTTAACAAACTTTAATATGCGTATTGTTATTATAACGCAAAATGAACCCTTTTATCTAGCAGAAAACCTACATTATCTTTATGAAATTTTACCTAAACATTCTCAAATTGTAGGATGTGTTGTAAATGATGTGTCACCTTTTGGTAAAAAGGAGACCTTTTTTCAAAAAGCAAAAAAAACACGTGCGATTTTCGGAGATCAATTCTTTTTCTTTTATGCGTTTAAGTTTATTATAAGTAAGTTGTCACAGAGAAAGAATGTGTTAAAGTTTTTAAAAAACAAAGGCATACCTGTTATTCAATTGACTACTAATATAAATAGTGACTTGTCTGTTGAAAAAATAAAAAGTTTCAAGCCGGATATATTGATTTCTATTCTTGGTAACCAAATTTTTAAAGAACCCATAATTAAATTAGCAACCAAAGGCTGTTTGAATTTACATACAGCACTACTTCCTAAGTACCGTGGACTAATGCCTACATTTTGGGTGTTGAAGAATAATGAAAAGTATACTGGGGTAAGCGTCTTTTTTGTAGACAAAGGAATTGATAGTGGCCCCATTGTAGTTCAAAAAAGGATTGAAATTGGAAACAAAACACAACAAGAATTAATTAAAAAGACTAAGAAATTGGGAATGGAAGCGATTGCAGAAGCCGTTGATTTAATTGAAAAGGATCAAATATCATTAATTCCGAACGATGCCAATCAAAAGTCCTATTTTTCTTTTCCAACAAGAGAAGATGTGGAAGTTTTTCTAAAAAATGGTAAAAAGTTTTTTTAATGAATATCCTCACCTTCGACATAGAAGATTGGTTTCACATTTTGGACAATCCAGATACTAGGGGAGAGGAACAATGGTCCAATTTTGAAAGCCGCATTGAGCGGAACATGGATACCATTTTTTCAATATTAGAAGCTACTAATCAAAAAGCTACATTTTTTGTTGTAGGATGGATGGCAGAAAGACATCCTGAACAAATCAAGCGCATTGCGAATAATGGTCATGAAATAGGATCCCATACACATTTACATCAACTGGTTTATCAACAAACAGCGAAACAATTTCAGGAGGATTTAAAACAATCCATTCAGACTATAGAAGATTGTACAGGAGAAAAAGTGAAGTATTTTCGCGCCCCTGGGTTTTCAATTACTAATACTACTCCTTGGGCATTTGATGCATTATTGGAAAACGGAATTACGATTGACAGTTCTATTTTTCCTGCTTCACGAGCTCATGGAGGATTTGAACAATTTGGAACTGCAAAACCTGCCCAAATCGAATGCAAGGGTATGCAATTGAAGGAATTTCCTATTAATACATATCGCATGGTTGGAAAAAACTTTATTTTTAGTGGTGGAGGTTATTTTCGTCTATTTCCCTATTTTACTATTAAAAAATTTACTCAGCAATCTGATTACGTAATGACTTATTTTCACCCACGTGATTTTGATATTAATCAACCTATGGTTCCTGGTTTAAATCTATCGCGTAAATTCAAGTCTTATTATGGATTGAAACACACAGAAAAAAAGTTAAATCAATGGTTAAGTGATTTTAGTTTTATAGATATTAGAGAAGCCGAAAAAAGAGTAGATTGGAGTAAAGTACCAATTATAAAATTGAAAAATTCTATTATTGAAACTAGTAATTAATTGAAAGAAAGAATTGTAAAAAAATTAGATTTGCAAAGTCTTTTTAATTAATTGGAACTACCAAAGGTTTAATGGAATAGGTTAAATTTTATAGAATCAAATGAATAGTTCAGCCATTACAAATTAATGAATTTCACTGAAAGTCTTCGGTAGATTAGGTCTTGCGGAATTTCTAGGATAGGAATGCTTTGATTACCCGTAAAGAAAATAATTTAGTTATTCATGTATAGTGAGAAATTCAGTTATTTTTATGTTGGCAATGCAGCGAAAAAAGACGTTATATAGTAGTTTTTAGGTTACTGCAAAAAACCATAAACTGCAAGAAAATAATTAGGATTAAATCTTTTGGATACTTTTGGTCTTCAAAAGTCTCGAAAGTAGAAAGATTCGATGATATCCAAATAGTCGGGAATGGGATGGGATCTTACCAAAAAATTAGAGGTAAAATCCAAGTCTATTCAAAGATTCAAAAGAAATAAGATTCCAATATTGACTTTTCTTTAAATTAAAGGAGAACCAATTATTTTACCAGATGATTAGATATTTAATATTAAGTTTTTTTCTTTTTTTAGTATTTACTAAAGCATTTTCTCAATCCCTTTTTAGGGATTTTTCTGTTTTAAGTGAATATGCGAGAAGAATGAGCTTAGAGTCTGATGACTCTATTCCCTCCTCCATTAGGCCAGAAATATTTTTGGAAACCGATTCACTGATTTCTATTAATGAATTGACCAATTTAGAAATTGAGGGATTGGATACCCGAGCTCTTCCATTGTATGCAATTTCCCGCATAAATACCCGAAGACCGTATGGATGGGGGGATATGTTGATGATTCCCAATGTAGGATTCCAGCAGTATATTTCAACTGGTGTATTTGCAAAATGGAAGTTTCTAAATTTTCAATTTCAGCCAGAGATTGTTTGGGCACAAAATGCTAGATATGAAGGTTTGGAGAATGATTTATCGAGAATAAATTACATAGATAGATATTACGTTTGGAGTAGGGGAGATTACCCTGAAAGGTATGCAAATAAAACCTATGCAAAGATTTGGTGGGGTCAATCTAAATTGACTGCAAGCTTTGGTGCCTTTGAGGCAGGGATTTCAACTCAAAATATTTGGTGGGGGCCAGGACAGTTTAATTCACTTTCCTTTTCTAATAATGCTCCAGGTTTTCCTCATTTAACGATCAATACAACCAAACCTGCTAAAACCTTTTTGGGAAATATTGAAACACAATTATTGATTGGTCAATTATTCTCAAGTAGACAGTCCCCCGCACAGCGAGATAGTTTAAATCAAATTTATGAATCGAGACCGCTTCCTGATGGGAATAGATATTTAAACGCTCTCATGTTTACCTATCAGCCAAAATGGGTTCCCAATTTGCGATTAGGTTTTGCAAGAACTTTTCAGGTGTATGATAGTCTTCCAAGAACTAGTTTTTCTGATTGGCTTCCAGTATTTGAGGCATTTCAAAAGGAGCGATTTTTTGAGGACGGGAATACAGTAGATTTTGATGGAAATGGTAGAGATCAGCAAGTAATTATTTTTGGTGATTTTCGATTTCCAAAAAGTCAATTGGAATTATATTTCGAATATGGGAAGCGTGACCATGCTTTAAACTGGCGGGAATTTATTTTAAATCCAGATCATTCAAGGGCATTTTTGTTTGGGTTTCTAAAGTTATTTGAAGTTCCCACTCTGGATTATAAAATTCAACTTAGAGCAGAGATTACACATCAGCAGGAATCTATCAATAGGATTGTTCGATACTCTGGACTAGGTGGAAGGAATAGTTGGCATGAACATGCTCAAGCTCGTGGTTTTACCAATTTTGGTCAAGGTTTGGGAGTAGGCACCGGTCAAGGTGCAAATGTGCAGACCATAGAAGCAGCTTTGGTTGATGGATTTGGAAAGATGGGGGTTTTGTTGGAACGGGTAGAGCGAGATCAAGGGTTCTTTTACCGTGCCTTTCCTACACCGGACGAACGCAAACCTTGGGTTGACCTTTCACTAGGCTTTTTATATGATAAGCAGTTTAAGAATCTCCTATTGAGCTCCAAGTTGCAGATTATCCATGCCAGGAATTATCAGTGGCAGCTCGATCCGGCTAGTACTCCCGACTTCCCGAAGGGGAAGAACCTGACGAGTGTGATGGGGCAGGTGAGTGCGGTGTATTTTTGGAATAAGAATAAATAAAATTACCACTAAGGACACGGAGGAAGCGTGAGCGGTAAGTAAAGTAAATGGTGAGTAGTAAGTGGTGATTTATTGTACTAAGTACTAAGTACGAAGTACCAAGTATGAGTATCAAGTACCAAGATTTTTTCATGGAAAGGTTGGCTTATCTTGAATACCCACAAATGATGAACGAACGTAGAACCCAAAACCTAAAACGTCCCCCCCCCAATTCCTAATTCCTCATTCATAATTCGACTAACTCAGAAGGAAGAGTTAGTTGTAAGTAGTGAATGGTGAGTAGTAAGAAGTAAGTAGTGATGAATCAAGAACCGAGAACTCAGAACCTAGAACTTCGAACATTTGGGCTTTC
>LJXT01000074.1 GCA_001314815.1 Algoriphagus marincola HL-49 | reverse complement strand
GGTGGATTCACTACCCGGTGGATGGTTGATTTCAACTTTTTATTGGTCAGTCGCTCGAGCATATCGCCTACATTCACCACCAACTGGTCAGGAAGGGCCGTGATAGGAATCCATTTGCCATCCTTTCTCAATACCTGTAGCCCATCTGCACTCGCGCCCATCAAAAGAGTGATGAGATTGATATCCCCATGCTCTGCCGCGCGAACGGCATCATCAGGTACTTCTTCGGGATTTTCGATAGGGAAATAGTGAATCTGTCTCAGGATTGAATTTCCATATGCTACTTTATCCTCAAAGTAATCCTCTTCCAATTCCAAGCTGATTGCAATCGCTCTAAGCATCGCCTTTCCTGCTTTTTCGAGGGTTTGGAAAGCTTCAGTCGCCGCATCTTTGAATTCAGGGATTTCTTCTGGCCATACATTGGATGGGTATTCTTCCTTCACAGAATCCTTCTCGGGAATCTCAGAAAGTTCTTGTCCCACATGGAAAAACTCTTTCAAGTCGCCGGTATTCCTGCCTTTCGCATGTTCCTTTCCTTTGCCGGTATAGCCTCGCTGGAAACCTATCTCTGGATGTTCATACTGCGTTTTTACTTCATCCGGAAGGCTGAAAAAGTCCTTGATCGACTTATAAAGACGATCTTGAAGGTCTTGGTTGAGTCCGTGGTTTTTGATCGCTACAAAACCTATATTTTCGTATGCTTCACTTAGTTTTTTGACAAAGGCTGCTTTTTGTTCGGCCGACCCGGAAGTAAAATCGGCAAGATCCAAGCTGGGGATTTCATCAAAGAGGATTGACATAGTGGGTATGTTAAATATATGGCAAGTAAAATTTGGCTAAAAATAATACCTTTAGATTCAAAACCCATGCTGATGAAAAAGAACCTGATATTTCTTGGCTTTGCTGTGGTATTTCTGATGGCTTGCTCTGAGGAAAGAAAAAAAATTAACGAGCAGGTAGTGCCGCATCCTACGGAAGACTCTACGCAAGTAGAGGAAGCGCGAGAAGAGGTTGCTTTTTTTCAATATGAAGAATTACCTGATTTTCCAGATGCCATTTTGGAGCTTTATACCCCTTTAGGGAATCAGGTTTTCAGGCCTGGTAAAGTTCCTTTCGAATTCAATATCAAGAATTACCCCTTTGAAGAGGAAGCCTCTAATCGATTTAGGCTTTTCCTAATCCTAAATGGAAGTGATCCTGTGGGGCACCGAAGTCCGATTTTTCAACAGGAACTTCAGGAAGGCACCTATCGGGTAGTGGCTTTTTTGGTGGATGAAGCAGGTTTTGCTTTGAAAAACTTTGGAAACTACATTGACCGGGACTTCCAAGTGGGAGATTCCAGGCCCTTTCCTTATTCTGCCGAGCCGTATTTAGCCCTGAATTTTCCCCGGGCAAATCAAGAGTATGGCGCTGAAGATGAATTTGTTGTGGACTTTTTAGTGCTTGGAGGTGATATGAAGTTGGATGGGCTGAAAGTGAAAATCGAAATTGGAGACTACGAGTACGAAATAGACCATATGGCTCCAATCAGGATAGAAAATCTCCCTGCCGGCGAATATCAGGTGAAAGTTTCTCTCCTCAGAAATAACAATACTGAGCTAGAGGGGCCATTCTCTTCCGTCACCAAGACGGTGATTGTGCGATAAGTAGCTATCTTTGCGATTTCACACAATTTTGATTTTATACATGCTACTTGTCAATCAAATCCGAGAAAACTTTGATGCTGTTTTAGCCGGTTTACAAAAAAGAAATTTCCCTGATGCTACTGCTGTTTTGGAGCAGGTGATCGCCTTGGACGATCAGCGTAAATCATCCCAAACCCAGCGAGATCAACTTCAAGCCGAATCAAACAGTATTTCCAAGCAAATCGGGGTCTTGATGAAGAACGGTCAACGAGAGGAGGCTGAAAAAGTCAAATCTCGAACTGCTGAGTTGAAAACCGAGATCAAAGCCTTAGAAGATTCAACAACTCAGGCAGAGGAGGATCTAAAGGCTTTACTTTATACTATTCCGAATATCCCTCATCTTTCCGTTCCTGCTGGGAAATCGGCTGATGATAATGAGGTGGTTTTGGAAAATGGTGTCATTCCTACCTTGCATGAGGATAGGTTGCCGCATTGGGAACTGATCAAAAAATACGATATCATCGATTTTGACTTAGGTGTAAAAATTACCGGTGCAGGTTTTCCTGTTTACAAAGGAAAAGGAGCGAGGCTTCAGCGTGCATTGATTAATTTTTTCTTGGACGAAGCCCTGAAAGCAGGCTTTGTAGAAGTGCAACCGCCCATCTTGGTCAATGAGGATTCCGGCTATGGTACGGGGCAACTTCCTGATAAAGAGGGACAGATGTACCATGCCACTGCGGATAACCTATATTTAATCCCAACAGCTGAAGTTCCCATCACTAACTTGTATCGAGATGTGATTTTATCCGAGGAGGAGCTGCCGGTAAAGAATGTTGGTTATACGCCTTGTTTTCGAAGAGAAGCTGGAAGTTGGGGAGCTCATGTCCGGGGATTGAATCGCTTGCATCAATTCGACAAAGTAGAGATTGTTCAAATAACACACCCGGATAAATCTTACGAGGCTTTGGAGGAAATGAGTTCCTATGTACAGGGGCTTTTGCAGAAGCTTGAGCTGCCCTATCGAGTTCTCCGTCTTTGTGGCGGTGATATGGGCTTTACTTCTGCCTTGACTTATGATATGGAGGTTTATTCTGCGGCTCAAGAAAGGTGGCTTGAGGTGAGCTCAGTTTCTAACTTTGAAACCTACCAGAGTAATAGATTAAAGCTACGTTTTAGAGGAGAGGATAGGAAAACGCAATTGGCACATTCCTTAAATGGATCAGCTTTAGCACTTCCTCGAATTGTGGCGGCAATTCTTGAGAATAACCAAGATGCCGATGCTATCCGCATGCCAGAAGTATTGCATAGTTATCTGGGCTTCGATAGAATATAAATAAGCTAGACCGTCCGACTATCGGGCGGTTTTTTCATTTTAAATCCAATCTACAATGAAAAAGATCTTTGTTTTAATCGCTTTCTTGGTTTCGGCAAATTTCTCTTATGGTCAAGCCGGGTCTGATAGAGAATTGATTATTCAAACGGTTCGATTGTACTTTGATGGGATGATGGAGCGTGACCGGTCCAAGTTGGATCAGGCGTTTTTGCCGGAGGCAAGGTTAATTGGCTACAGGGGTGAAAATCTTACCATCACGGATTTTGACACCTGGGCCGGCGGAACCGCAAAGGGGACTCCAAGAGATTCGAATGAGCATAAAAATGACATTGTTTCCATTCGCGTACAAGGGAATACCGCTTCTGTGGAAACGGAGCTGTACTGGCCGGGAATCTATTATTATGATTTTTTGACCTTGATAAAGGTGGATGGGGCTTGGAAAATTGTCCACAAAAGCTGGTGGGAGAAAAAACTATGAGGATAGCCGTTGATGAATAGCTATTACCTGAGGTATTAATAGAGTATTTTCCTTGTTTTTAATGACAAAATCAGCCTTTTCATTTTTCTCCTCGTCAGGCAGCTGTTGGTCAATAATATGATTGACCTGATCTGCAGTTCGGTGTGGGTCACGCATCAAAACTCTCGCGATTCTAATTTTCAGCGGTGAGCTTACATTGATGACCGCATCAAGCTTCTTTTCTTGGCCCGTCTCGAAAATTAAGGCAGCTTCCTTAAGAACATAGCTACCATTTTGGGCAGAAGCCCAAGATTCAAAATCTTTTCCTACCGCCGGGTGAACTAGACTATTGATGATTTTCACTTTCTCAGGGTCGTTAAAAACCTTTTCAGCTAAATAAGGCCGATTGAGTTGATCGTTTTTATCATAGCTTTCCTCACCAAAAGCAGTCTTAATTTGCTTTTTTAACTCGGGGTCTTCATTCATGAGCTTTTTGGCTCGGTCATCGGCATAATAAACCGAAACCCCCAGGATTTCAAAAATTTTTGCAACGGTGGATTTTCCAGAAGCAATCCCTCCTGTCAATCCAACGATTTTGGGCTTAGTTGCCATAGATCAATTTAAAACTACTGGGTTCTACTCTTACCTGATCCAAAAATTCAGGCAATGGATTGACTTGAATAGAGATCGTGGAGTCTTCCTTATTTCTTCTCGAATAATTTAAAACTGCCTCAAACTCCAAATCTTTCAACTGCTCAGTTTTGCGCTCATCCACCAAGTAATACATCATCACCACAGGCTCTTCATCCTCTAGGTTTACTGATCTTGGGAAATTCACCTTTTTCAATTTAAGGCGTTTGTTTCCTTCCAAAAATGTGACAACTTCGAGTTCTACCTTTATTTCCTTGGTCTCTAAGGTTACAAACTCATCCAGATCCTTTGAGATTTTCAAAGGTATGTTTTTGGAAATATTCTGATCAATTCTGTTTTCGTCTAGGGAAACTGGGAATTTGCCTTCGTAAAGGTCCAAAATGCTTGAAGGGCCCTTCAAGGTGATGGCATCGGGCTCAAAGCTCGGGGAAGAAAGCAAGCGGATATTTTTTCCCAAAGAATAGCTAGTAGAATCGAGGCTAGGGGTGAGTTTGGTGGTACGAAGGGGATCTATTTGGAACTTAAGACTATCGTTGCCAAGATTTAAGAGCTGGGTGGGGGTGATAAACTCACTTAAACTTCTTCTGATATCCGCTGTCAGGAGATGGTCTATGGCCGCGGGTTGGTCTAGTTCAATGATGAAAGGTGGTACATTGACTTGGAAATATTTTTGAAGTAAGTCCCATCCATTACCATTTATTTCTATTTCTATACTTTCAGGAAGGGGCTTCACAGCCATGAACTGCTCCTGATCGAATTCGAATTCGATCGGATAATCCACAATGGTGGTATAGTCCTCTTTGTTGAGGGCGTTTAAAATCCAAAAAGTGGTAGCCGCTGCGACGCAGAGCACTACCACTTTGATATTGGAGACCTGTCTGGGACTTATTCCTCCTTTAGACTGTTTAGTTTCAGGCAAAATTCAACTTATTTTGAAGTTTTTTTGGTGAAATCTAGACTAATCGCTGATTTTTCTACGGTTACTTTAAATCCGCGATCGAGTTCCATCGTCACTGTATCGCCATCGATCGAAGAGACTTTTCCGTGAAGTCCACCAATGGTGACGATTGAGTCCCCTTTTTTGATTTCTTCAATGAATTTTTTTGTCTCTTTTTGTTTTTTCTGCTGGGGACGGATCATGAAGAAATACATGATCAGAATGATGGATCCAAATAGGAAAACCTGTCCCATGATGCCTGCCCCTCCAGCGGAGGCTTGGGCCAAAATACTTGTTATCATTTGCTATTTATCGCTTTACAGGTCCAACAGGAGCAGGTCCTCCAGCTTTCGGTGTGACATTACCACGCAGTCTCAATCGAGTCACGGTTGGGTTGGTATTAGCTTGGATGGTTACTGTCGGAGCTTGTGCACCAGACTTAGCAGTTGAGTTGAAAACCACCTTCACAAAACCAGTTTCTCCCGGATTAACCGGAGTCTTAGTCCAGTCAGGACTGGTACAACCGCAAGATGCCGTAATGTTTGAAATTACGAGTGGAGCCTCTCCGTTGTTAGTAAAGTTGAATAGTCGCTCGATCACTTCTCCTTCCTTAATGGTGCCAAAGTCATACTCCATTTCTTCAAATTGGAATGCTCCCAAAGTCGCTGGGTCGGCATTTTGAGAAGTTTGAGCATTTACGGGAGTGATGGATGATCCCTTTGCCTCCAATTGAGCAATTTTATCCTCGAGCGCTTTGATTTTATCATCCTGCTCTGTCTTTTGACTGCAAGCTCCTAAAGAAAGGGCTGCGACTGCTGCTGCGATGCTTAGAATTCTAAGTTTCATAATCAGTTGTCTTTATTGATTTGGTCGATTAATTTATTTACGTCGTTTAATAGATTTTCTGCTTTGTTTTTAGCGTCATTGATCACTCGCTTACCCTCTGTTTTAGCTTCGTTCAGGTGGAGCTCCTTTCCTTCCACGAGTTCATCGATGAGTTCTTCCAACTCTTTTTTATATTTTGAAAGTCTGTAGGAAAGTCTGTCGCGGGTATTGCTTCCTGTATCAGGCGCAAACAAAATACCCAATGCAGTACCAACGCCTGCTCCAAGTACAAATGCTATTAATGAATTGCTGCTCTTGCTCATAGTTTCTGTTATTTATTGTCCAAAAGTCCTCTTCCGCTCTTACGGATTTTTCCCTTTTCAGTTAACTCTTTTGACATCACATCCAAAAGGCCGTTTACAAACTGCTTACTTTTCGGTGTGCTGTAAGTCTTCGAGATATCTATGTATTCGTTGATGCTGACTTTTACCGGAATGCTTGGGAATTGCTGCATTTCTGTAATCGCCATAGAGATGATCACCTTATCGGTGAAAGCCAGTCGATCAATGTCCCAATTTTTGGTTTTTTGAGCGATCAGCTCCCTGTTTTCTGCACCTCTCTCGATGGTGAAGTTAAAGATATTTTGAAAAAACTCCTTATCCTCCTCCCAGTTCATCGCAATTTCAGGTAGATCTGAAACTTCACTGTTCAGTACATTTTTGAAAACTTTTGCTGCCAAACTTCTTACGACAGCTTTGTTCTCTGTCCAATTAAGGTCCTTTTCAGAAAAGTAGTTCAGAATTACCTCATTTTTGAAAATAATTTTCTTCAAAATGGCCTCTACTATCTCTTCATCCTGCTCAGCAGTCGGTTGGTCGATGCCTATATAAGCTTGATATTCCTCGGAAGGCTTGACATAGTCCCGAAACCACTCCTTGATCTCCAGCTCGATGTCGTCCAGGTTGACGTTGTTTTTAGCTAAAGCGGCTTGATATGCGGGAGAGTTTCGAAGTTTTTCGAGAATTTGATTTCGGTGGAGGTTCAATTCGGCTGAAAACTCCACTGCTTGGTTTCCTGACAGTTTGCGTTTTCTTTCATATTCCTTCCCCACATGGTCTGCAAATGCCTGGATCAATTCGATCGCCGTGAGATAAAGCTGTGGGATTCGCTCGGCTGAGGTGACCATGTTTTTAAGTAAAAACTCCCGGTCTCTCAGGTTGGCGTTTCGAAATTGCACAATCGCCTCTTTGACAGCTTTTTTGATCTTTGGGCTTGCTTCCGATCCCTCGATGGCATCGGTGTTGTTTACGTTTTTTTCAAAAATCTCCAAAGCCGTCTGAGCCTCTCTGTTCAAGGCGGCTTTGTCCTGTACTTCCATGCTATTTAGGTCAGGAAGGAAGGATTCTTTGATGAAATCACGAGCGAGATTATGATTGGATGCCTTGCATTGTTCGTAGGCATAGAGGTTCTGAAAAGCTTTGACCCTGAGGATTCTTCGATTTAGCATAATTAATCAAACGAGCTGCAAATATAGTCATTTTGATTGGGCTTATTCGCCCGGATCGCTCATAAAAAAGCCACCGAAGCAATACGGTGGCTTTTAGGCTTAAGCGAGTTTATTTCTTTTAAAAGGGTAATTTAACTCTACCGATAGCAGCTATTCGCTCTTTTGCGACTTGAATAGCTGCCTGCTGGGCAGGAATTTGCTCTTTTTCGGATTTATCCAAAATACCTAGGCATGTATCATATATTTTTTCAGTCTGTTTGAAGACAGTTTCTTGCTGATAATCTCCGAGGTATTCAGCACCCACATTGATTACTCCTCCTGCATTGATAAGGAAGTCAGGAGCATAGACGATTCCCTTTTCCAAAAGAATTCGACCGTGCTTTTCTTCATCCTTCAATTGGTTGTTGGCACCTCCGGCAATCACAGCACACTTCAATCTGTCGATGGTGTCACCATTGACTGTAGCACCTAATGCACAAGGCGCATAGATATCCATGTCCAAGTCGTAGATTAACTCTGGGTCGACGGCAAGCGTGCCGGTTTCACGAGCCACCTTTTTGAGCTTGTCTTCAAAAATATCCGTTACCAATACTTCCGCGTTTTCCTTTACCAAGTATTCGATCAGGTATTTTCCGACTTGCCCCACACCTTGCACGACAATTCGCTTTCTAGCCAAATTATCAGATCCAAAGGCTTTTTTGGCTGCTGCCTTCATCCCAACATACACGCCATAAGCTGTGACTGGAGATGGATCGCCTGCGCCACCTTTGATTTGAGGAAGGCCAGTGACATGTCGGGTTTCCATGGAAATATGTTCCATGTCTGCGGTGTTCATATTGACATCTTCCGCAGTCACATAGCGTCCTCCCAAACTTTCTACAAATCGGCCAAATCTTCTCAAAAAGGCCTCGCTTTTCAAGCTTGGATCTCCGATAATGACTGCCTTTCCTCCGCCAAGATTGAGACCGGCTAGGGAGTTTTTGAAGGTCATTCCTCTCGAAAGTCTCAAGACGTCCGTGATAGCTTCAGCCTCCGAAGCATAGGGCCACATGCGTGTGCCTCCCAATGCAGGGCCTAAAGTAGTATTATGAATGCCGATGAGGGCTTTTAGTCCAGTTGCTGCGTCATGGCAGATCACGAGTTGCTCGTGATCCATATTTGTGATTTGTCCAAAAATGGATCCTTCTTGCACTGTTTCGGAAGCTTTGGTTTGTAACATGTGAACTTCGCTGGTTAGATTGTGTTATATTTGGGTTCTTGCTTGAATTCCTCAAACCCGATTGATACAAAATTAAATACTTTTATCAGCGAGCAAAGGAATAATTCGCCCAAGTTTCATGAATAGATTTCTAATTTCAAAAGCTTTTATTTGGTGAGACCACTTTGGAGACTTAATAAGTATTTATACAAATACAAGGGCCTGTTGCTTTTGGGGATTTTTTTTACGGTGATCTCAAACATCTTCGTAATTATTCCTGCGCAGTTGGTTCGTTTGGCCATAGATTATGTGGTGGAAAGTTTTTCCATTTTTAAGCCAATTCAGCTTGGAGGAATGGGGGAAGAAGCACAGGAAATTTTCCTCAAGTTTATCTTCATATTCGGACTACTGATTTTGGTAATGGCGCTTTTGAGAGGTTTTTTTCTCTTTCTTATCCGTCAGACCATCATTATCATGTCCAGGAAAGTAGAGTATGATCTGAAGAATGAGATTTTTGAAAAGTACCAAAGTCTTCCCTTAAGTTTTTATAGAAAAAACAGCACAGGGGACTTGATGGCCCGAATCACTGAAGACGTGAGTCGCGTTCGGATGTATTTGGGACCTGCCATCATGTACGGGATGAACCTTCTGATCCTTTTTCCTTTGGTTATCAGCTACATGATTTCTGTCAATCCTGAATTGACCTTGTATTCCCTTCTTCCGCTTCCGGTACTTTCTGTTTCTATCTATTTTGTCAATAATTTGATCAATGAGCGATCAGAGAAAATTCAACGCAGCCTTTCCGGACTGAGCACTTTTGTGCAAGAAGCTTTCTCAGGGATCCGAGTGCTAAAAGCTTTTGTCCGGGAAAATGACAGCGTTCGCGATTTTGCTACTGCCAGTGAGGATTATAAAGAAAAGTCCATTCGACTTACTAAAGTCAACGCCCTGTTTTTTCCTTTGATCATGGCCTTGGTGGGGATTTCGACCATCATCACGGTCTATATCGGAGGTCTACAGGTGATCAATGGAGAGATTGGTTACGGGGTTATTGCTGAGTTTATTTTGTATGTAAATATGCTAACCTGGCCGGTGACTTCCCTAGGCTGGGTGACAAGTATCGTGCAGCGAGCGGCTGCGTCTCAGACTCGTATCAATGAGTTTTTGGATGAGAAAAATGATATCCGCAGCACGGAAAATCTTGAGATACCTGTCAAAGGAAAAATTACCGTGAAAGACTTGAGCTTCGACTATCCGGATACAGGAGTCAAAGCTTTGAAGAATGTAAGTTTCGAGATCGGTGCTGGAAAAACTCTTGGAATCATCGGAACTACAGGCTCCGGGAAGTCTACCATTGCAAATCTTCTGATGCGCATGTATGATCCTTCATCGGGAGAAATCCTTATTGACGATCGGCCGATTCAATCTTTCGATATTTCGCATCTAAGGAAAAACATAGGCTTTGTACCTCAGGACGTCTTCTTATTTTCTGATACAATCGGGAATAATATCGCCTTTGGAATAGATCATCCTGATAAAGCGATCATCGAGCAAGCTGCCAAAGATGCGGACGTGTACAATAATATTGTTGACTTCACCAAAGGCTTTGATACCATGCTAGGCGAGCGAGGTATTACCCTTTCAGGAGGTCAGAAGCAACGAGTTTCGATCGCGCGGGCCATCGCTAAAGAACCTCAAATCCTGATATTGGACGATTGTCTTTCTGCAGTAGATACCAAAACAGAAAACGCCATTCTCAATGCCCTCAAAAAGATCATGAAGGATCGCACTTCTGTGATTATTTCGCATCGAGTTTCCTCTGCAAAGCTAGCCGATCACATCATCGTATTGGATGACGGAGAACTTATCGAACAAGGAACACACGAAACGCTAATGGAGAAAAGAGGTGCCTATGCGGAGCTTTATGAAAAGCAGACTCAAGCGGGAGAGTCCATTGAGTCTGATATTTAATTTTTAGAAGATCCGCAATGATGTCAGTAGCCTTATTTTCGCTGCTTACCTAGCTGAAAGTAGGAATGTAGAAGTCTCAAAAAGCTTAACTGATACGTTTATTTTTAGCCATTATACTATTCTTACAGGCAGAAAAGTGGGAAATCTATTCGCTACCTGCTTTTCGAAGCTGTACTCACCAGCCTGATTCTATGGGGCTTACTGTCTGAGTAAAGCGAATATTACGTTTGATTAAACACAAGAGATGCAAAGAATTTTTTAACTTACTCTATCCATCTAAACCCCTAGCATCATGGAAGATCAAAGAAGCGGTATCAGTGATATCGAGAAAACCCTACAAGAGGTAGGAAAGAAAATAGAGGAGCTAATTGCAAAAGGCACAGAGGCAGGAGGAGAGGTCAAGGAGGAAATCGAAAAGAAGATATCTGAGTTGCGAGAGAACAAAACTACGCTCGAAGAAGAACTCAAAAAAGGCAAGGAAATGCTGGAGCGGGAATTCAAAGAAAAGAAAGAAGAATACGAGCCAAGACTGAAGGAGTCCAAGGGTTTTTTCCTCGAAGGTTTCCGACAATTGGGATTGGCATTTAAATCCCTTTTTTCTAAAAAATAAAAAAAGGCCGGAAGTCCGGCCTTTTCAAATTCTACCTATCTGCAAGGGCATTGCAGCGGTCATAAGCTGGATCGATATCGATGTAGACATCTTCTTTGGCCGTTACAAACCACACACTCAACAGATCATCTTCTTTTTTTCGGAGTGCGGCAGCTTTCATTTTTTCATAGTCATCATTCAGATTAGCCCGGTGAGCAGGATATCTGTTTTGATAGTACAAGATTCGAAGCTTGGTACCTTCTCTCGGATCTTCGAATTGGATGGGTTTGGTAATGCTCCCTACCTCCATGCTATCAATTGTGAAGTACAAGACAGGATCTTCAAGCGTTCGCAGTGTCAATCTGTTTGAGCTAGTACCTGGATCGGTAAAATAGCCTCCGTTGTCAGAAGTAGCTCTATCGTCAGAGTTTTCCTTGGCTGCTTTCGCGAACTCGATATTTCCTTCCATGATCTCCGTCCGCAGACTATCTAGAAATCTTTCAGTTCTTTGGATGTCTTCTTCGGTAGCTTTAGGCACCATCAGGATGTGTCGGGTATTGTAAGTGGCACCTCTCACCTCAAGAAGCTGAATCATGTGAAAACCAAACTGTGTTTCTACTGGATCACTGATTTCTCCCTGTCTGAGGGCCAATGCAGTTGCTTCATATTCAGGAGCTAATTGACCTCTTCCAAAAAATCCTAAATCACCTCCTTGAGCTCCTGACCCCGGGTCTTCAGAATATCGCTTTGCCAAGTCTGCAAAGTCTGCTCTTCCAGCCAAAATATCCTCCTTAAAGCCTAGCAATTGATCGTAGATCTTTTGCTTGGTCTGCTCATTGACCTCAGGCTTTTTGACAATCTGACCTACCGTTACTTCGGCGGAGAAGAAGGGCAGGGAATCGGTCGGGATACTTTCAAAAAAGGCACGAACCTCTGCTGGAGAAACTGTCACACCCTCTGTGATTTTATCCCGCATACGCTGCACAACCATCTGCTCTTCAATCAGATCGTACATCTCTGATTTCAGTTGATCTGCTGTTTTGCCGTACGTCTGAAGGATCATATTTTCATCTCCTCCAATCTGCTGCAACACCATGCTGAATCGGTTCTCTGTCTGCAACTCCACTTCTCCCGGAGCTACGACTACTGAATCGATCTCTGCTTTCGCTACCATCAGTTTATTTACCAGGAGGGATTCAAATACCTCACATCGCGTAGGAGGAGTGATTCCCTGCTGAGATTGGGCAATTGCCTCGATGAAAGTTCGCTGCACATCAGACTCTAGGATAATGTTGTTGTCTACTTTGGCTACAATCTTATCCAATACCTGCCCTGAGGTAGGCTCATCCTGCGCATAGGAAGCATTGATGGATAGAACAAAGCTGAAGACTAGTAGGGTGTATTTAAGTTTACTCATTGTAGATGTAAAACGAATGCTTTTGAATTATTGGTTAAGTGCGACGAAAGCTTCTTCTTTGATGGTTTCGTTGATCTCCACAGGGTATTTGGCGCGGAGTTTTTTGATGAGTTGCTCATCCAAGTACTCTTGATAGTCCCGGATGACAATGCCACGGGTCTCTTCGAATTCTTTAGAACCTGCAGGGATTATTTCACCGGTCAGGACCAAATGCAAATGCCCGTCGATCTCGATTTCTTGATAGGAAACTTCCTTGTTTATTCGGGAAAGTATGGGTTGGGACGGGATTTCCATCAAACCGGCTTCGATTTGATAAGCCAACGGATATTGATCAGCAAGTTTGGATCGGAACTCAGCCACCAAATCTTCCGAATAGCTTTTGCCATTCAAAAATGTACGGGCTTCATTGACTCTGTTTACGTCGAGAATTTTCACAATCAAAGCCTCGGCACGTTCTTTCCACTGATAGTTTTCGCGATTTTCCTTGAAGTACTGTCTTTGTCCTATCGAATCCTGAATGCCTTTTTGCCATACCTCCTCATTCATCAACGAAAAGAGCAAAATACCATCCCGATATTCTTTGTAAAGCATTTGATACTCCGTGTTGTTTTCGGCGAGATCTTTTTCCTCGAGTTGGGATAGGACTTTAGAGGAATACCGGTCAAACCAAACATCAAATGCTTGGGCATTTGGAGGAAGTCTTCTTTCCTCTGCAGCAATAAATGCCAGAAAATCATTAATCATGAACTCCTGTCCACCAGCTGTAAAAAGGACGCTGCTCTGTTCTCCTAATTCGTCGATTTTGGATTGAAATTCTGAAGAACTGACTGAGTTTAAATTGCTTTCCAGTAGAGAAACCAAAGGTTCATTTTCCTGAAAACCATAGCGGGCTTTCTGAATAGCAAGCTCCTGCGTATGAATCATACTAGAGCGGGAGTCACGCAGAATCCGAGAGCGAATCATAGGTTCCAATTGCTCAAAACTATCGAGGTTTTTCCGGTCTTCCAGTCTCAGAATATGATAGCCATACCGGGTTTTGATCGGAGGGGAGACTTCACCTATCTCACTTAGAGAAAACGCCGCCAATTCAAATTCGGGAATCATATTCCCAACAGAAAACCATGGTAATTCGCCACCTTTTTGACTTGTAGCAGGGTCTTCAGAATAGTTTTTCACGATATCACTCCATAGCGTACTTGGCTTTTGGATTTCGGCATAGACATCAGATATTTTTCTGCGGGCCCGATCTTCTGATGTAGGATCTTCTTCATCCACTCGAACAAGGATATGAGAAACTTTGACCTGTCCCGGATTAGGTCTGCGGTCAGTGACTTGGATGATATGATATCCAAAATTGGTCAAAACCGGATCAGATACCTCTCCCGGCTGAAGCATAAATGCTGCATCTTCGAAAGGCTGTACCATTTGAAGGGAAGAGAAGTAGCCGAGATCTCCTTCATTGCTTTGGGCAGAAGGATCTTCTGAATACTCTTTAGCAAGTTCATTGATGCTGACGCCTTGCTCAATCTCTTCTTTTAGCTTGAGAGCCATCTTCAGCACTGCAATGGAATCATCGGTATTGGCATTGGGAGGAAAGCGAAGCAAAATATGACTTGCTCGAATGACTTCCTGCATTCGGGAGTAAGCTTTGCGAAGCTCACCTTCTTCCAGGGAGTTTTTTATCAGGAATGGAGCTTTCAAGTTTTCTTTGAAAGACTCAAACTCTCGCTCAAACTCTTCAGTCTGATCAAGTCCCTGTGCTTCTGCTTCGACTACTTTCAGTTTGTAATTGATAAATAAGGCTAGGTTTTCTTCGAATTCTTCCCGGGTTAGGCCCATGGAATAGCCTTCAGAAGTGGCTCCTTTTCCTACCAAGTAGATAAACTCGTTCAAAGGGACTTCCTGATCTCCGACTTTTAGCAAGGTAGCATCCTGTCCGGCTACAGGATGGGTAGCGGTCAGTGATAGTGTACAAAAAGCCAAAAATATAAATATGGACTCCGAAAGGGACCGATTAGTCATGAATGAGATTGCTTTCAATTTTGCTGCAATGATACAAAAATAGGATGATTTTGAGTGAATTGCCTGTTCACTCTTGCTTTTAACATGAATTAGGATTGAAAAAATTTGATCAGCCTGCAGGTATTGGTGCCCTGATGACTCTCAAATTGAATTTCATCCATGATTTTTCTCACCAAAATAATGCCAAGACCGCCTTTTCGTTTTTCGGAAATGACTCGCTGAATATCTGGGGTCTCGTATTGAAGCAAATTAAAAGCCTCCCCTTGATCTTCTATTTCAAAAATTATCCGATCAGGTAAATCATTCATGCTCAAAAATATATGATCCCGTCCATTACACTTATGTGAATGAATGATCAAATTAGCACAGACCTCTTCCACTGCCAAGGTGACTTGGTGTCGGTCCCTTTCTGAAAGGCTTGTCGACTCGAGCTGCTGCTCAAGAAAGCGCCTTAATTCAGCGAGGGCCGAAGTTTGACAGGAAAGCTGAATCTTCTGCTTCATAAGGTGTTTACTCGGCTAAGGCTGATTCCTTATCCGGGAATATTGATATCAATTGATCTAACCCAAGTATCTGGAAGACTTCATAGACACGGGGTTTTAGTCCGAAGATTTTGAGCGACACACCTTTCTCCTGAAAATCCTCCAAATAGGACATGAAAACTCCTAAGCCAGCAGAGGAAATGTAATCTATCTGAGTACCGTCTACTAGAATGGATTTGGCTCCGCTTTCTGAAAGATGACGGATCGATTCGTCGAGTTGGACTGAATTACTTGCATCGATTTCCCCAGAAGGAGTCAGAATATGATGTGTATTTTCAATTTGTATATCTATGGTCAGCATATTTTCATAATTAGGTGAATTTCACTACCATCATCGAGTAATCGTCATCGATAAGCCCATTTCCACCTACAAAATTGTGGAGTGTATCGATCAACATAGCTTGAATTTCTTTGGGAGTTAAAGGATGATTTATTTCCAACAGATTTCTGGCACGCTCGAAGCCAAATTGCATTCCTTTTTGATTTTTCGCCTCAATAATCCCGTCTGTGAAAAGTACCATGACATCTCCTGTTTGGTAGCTGAATTCTTTTTGATCAACGTGCTTTTCATATTGCATGTTTCTTAAAATTCCCAATCCTAACCCCCCGGATTCCAAATAGGTGGCTTTTTGACTCTTGGCACTGAAGTACAAGGTGGGGACATGTCCCGCTCGCGCATAGCGAATGAGTTTCTGAGTGGTATTGATCTCAAAGACTGATGCCGTAATGAAGTGATTTCTCTCCAGGCATTTGCTCAGTGCAGCATTGGATCTGATCATAAACTCACTCGGGCTGAGGTTGAGCTGAATCAAGCTCTGAAAGACGCCTTTCATCTGAGCCATGTGGAAGGCGGCAGAGGTTCCTTTTCCGGACACATCGCCAATAATCAGGACATAGCGGTCATCAGCTTGCTGAAAGGTATCGTAGTAATCCCCTCCCACTTCATCGGCAGCATTGGAATAGGCACAGATTTCAAATGAACTGTGGTGATCCAGCCGATCAGGCAGCAAAGCCTTTTGTACGCGTTGTGCAATTTTTAGTTCCTCTTGGTAGCGTTCGTTTTCGATGGCTTGGTTGAGGAGGCGGTGATTTTCCACAGCAATACTTGCCTGTCGGGCAAATGTGCTAATGATATTGATCATTTCTTTATTGAAGCCATCCTTGATTTCTTTGCAGAGCACCATTCGGCCGATCACGGATTTATTGATCATCAGAGGTACCAAGAGAAGCGATTGGTATTTTCCTTTTTTGACTTTCAGGGAAAATGGCTCAAGGGTATCTGCCTTTGGACTGCTAGCCCAGTCTTGGGCAGCTTGACTAGACTCTAAAGTATCAGAAAGCTCCCGAAGTTCTTCTCCTTCAATCCAGCGAACCTGCGTAATCGATTCGTTTTTTTCCGACTGATACATCTCCAGCCAAGCCCCATCTGCATAGGAGGCACTCATGGAAGAATCCAAAAGGATATCGAGCACGTTTTCCTCGTTTTCTTCAGGCTGAATCGACTGACTGAGCCGTTGAAAATTGATGGCTTCCGTGAGCTTTTGCTCAAATACCGAAGAAGTCGGGAGGTTGAACAGTGTCACCAAAAAGCTGAAAAGGGAATATATAAACACGAAAATGTAAAGCGCAATGAGGAAAAGATTGTCAAGTAAGTTGATCGGGTAGATTTGCCGCTCGCCAGACAAAGCATTTGCCTGCAGGAAAAGATAGATTGAAGTCAATAAAATTATCGAAAGGAAGAGAAGGGATTTCCATTTTTCCTTATATGTCAGGTAAGGAATCCATTTTAGATTCACAGATAAAAATCCACCTAAAATCGTCAGAATGACAAAGGCAAAAATAAAACTGTACCCAAAGGTATCTTGGGTGAAATAAACAAAAAACATTGCGATCAGCAGACCGATCTCAAAGGTTTGCCATTGCTGTACGACCTTTTTTGTCTTTTGATAGAGAATGAGTTTTTTCCAGAGCAAAGTCGTGGAAATCAAAAAGACCGTGATCAGGGCAAAATGGACGTGATAAAAGAAGTTTTTGAGGAAAGGCTCCTCAGCAAGATTCGAATCACCCAAGAAAAGATAAAAAAGCTGAATGATCAGAAAGGCTGCTGAAGCAAAAATACCTGTGGAGGAAGATCGCCAAATAAGATTCAAAAACTCATTGTTGGCATTTTGCTGAAAATTTTGAGTGTAAAAGAGGTAAACCGACAGAAAGAATAAAATCTCTAAAGTCCAGGTCACTGCAGGAGCAATTCCGGAGTTGAGATCATTGATCTCTCCGAAAAGCCGGACTAAATCCACAAATAGCAGAGACAGCCATATCAAAATGGATAGTAGCAGGCTTAGCCTTCCGATATGTACTGAGGGCAACTTGATCATGGAATTGCTATCCCAATATTACTCAAAGGGATTGGAAAAATAGTGCTATGGCGCTTTTTGGTAACTCCCGTTTTGTTAAAAAATTATAAGAGGCTACTAGAATTTTTACAGGCAAACCAGGTCTTCAATCACATCTACGCCATATCTCTCCTCGATTAGGCGGAGAATTTTACTCTTATTCATTTGGATTTCTCTTTTTACCGGGCCTGAGGTGATTTTTACAAAGAGTTTTTTGTCACGGATAAAAACCGACTGGGTCCGATCTCCGATCGTTTTCCCCACCAAGCTACTCCAATCGTGAATCAATGATTTTTCGCGGAACTTACCCTCAAGTCTGTAGGCTTTCAGGAGTTCCTGAAAGGCTTCTTCCAGTGGAGCGGCTTCTTTTTTTCTTCCTGTGAAATGACTCATCGATCAGTAAAATAAGGATTGGGCAATGCTATCGGCTAATAGCTTCCCGGATTTGCTCAAAGATAGGCGATTTCCATTCCAAACCAGCCAGCCTTCCGATTCTAATTTTTCCAGATGGGAGCGTTTTTCCATCTTCAGATCTTTTCCATAGTTTGATTTGATCAAATCAAAATCAGCTCCCCAAGAAGTACGAAGAGCTGTAAGCAAGTATTCATTGAGCCGGTCGATTTCGTCCATAGGATCTTCCGTGTAGATAATCCTTTCATTTTGGATGCTCTTAAGATAAAGGGCATTATTCGAAGGGTTGAAACCTCGGTTTTTTCCATCAAAGGAATGTGCTCCAGGTCCTAGTCCCAGGTACGGCTCACCTTTCCAGTAACTGGAATTGTGGACAGATTCCTGACCGGGAAGGGCGAAATTGGAAATTTCATACTGAAGGTATCCTGCTCGCTCAGTTTTGCTTTGTAGCATCTCAAATTGCTCTGCGACAAAGTCTTCCTCAGCAGGCTGGAATTTTCCTTTTTCGGTCCAATTGCCCAAGGCCGTCTTGGGTTCTACGGTCAAGGCATAGCAGGAGAGATGCCCGGGATTTTGGGCAATAGCAAGGCTGAGATCTTTTTCCCAAATTGAATGATCGGCATGTGGAAAACCATAAATCAAATCCATGCTAAACTTTTTGAATCCTGCATTTCGAGCTCTCTGAATAGCTTGAATGGATTCTTCTGCAGAATGGGCACGATTGTAAAATGTCAGTACCTCATCCTGAAAGCTCTGAATTCCCAAGCTGAGACGGTCTATTCCCAACTTTTGCCATTGATCCAGCTTAGCTTCAGTCAGGTCGTCTGGATTAGCTTCCAGTGTCGCTTCCTGAAGATCAAGGGTGAAATTTTCTTTGATTGTATCAAAAATCTCCTTCAACCAATTAGGCTCGGCTAGGGAAGGAGTTCCTCCTCCCAGATAAATAGTCTGGATCGTTTCGCCTTGCAAAAACTCTTTTCTCAACTCAACCTCATGAGCTATCTGCCGGAGCATCTCCTCAAAGCGGCTTGTATTGGTGCTAAAGTGAAAGTCACAATAGTGACAGGCCTGCTTGCAAAAGGGGATATGAATGTAAATTCCAGCCAAATTGATTAGGTTTAATTCTGCAAATATAAGTGTTTCAATTCCCGCTGTGTTTATTCGTCAGTTTCTGATTCTGCTACTTTCCTTTTGGCTACTTGGCCCCATTCAGGCTCAAACCAACTTTTGGTTGGGTTGGCAGGGAGCTAATGAAAAAACTGACGTAAGATGGCAAGCCTTCGGGGACTCTCTCGGGAGAAAAGTAGCCATTGATTCTGCCTTAAGTGTCCTTCGGTCTAATGGGTATTTGGGAGCCTCTGTTGATCGGCTTCAAGAATCTGGGGATTCGCTTTGGGTTGAGATTTATCAAGGTCCAAAGATTGATCGAGTAGCACTTACATCTAAGAGCCTTCCACCACAGTGGCGAGAAGATTTGGAGAAAAAGGGGGCTCTTTCCTTTGAGGAGGTCAATAGTTTTTTTGGGGAAGTGCTGGATTGGGCAGACGAGACAGGTTATCCATTTGCCTCCCTTCAATTGGACAGCCTCAATCGCGATGGAGACCAAGTTTTTGGACAGGTAGACTTCCAAAGTGGGCCTTTGATACTTTGGGATAGCGTTCAGATTGAAGGCAATTCGGTGACCAAGAAGACCTATTTACAGCGTTTGACGGGAATTCATCCCGGTGATCCATTTTCACAGAAGGATATTGGACGCTCTCTTACTACTATTCGTCGCAGTCCGTATTTTCGACTTCAGGGACAGCCTCGGGTTGATTTTAGACTTCAAAAAGCCAGTCCTGCCTTCCGGCTTGAAGACCGCAAAGCCAATGTTCTGGATGGTATTTTGGGCGTTTTGCCCAATGAAAACGAGCCTAGCAAAGTGCTTGTCACAGGACAGCTTGATTTGGCGCTTTATCATCTAGGCGGAAAGGGACGAGATGTGGAACTACACTGGCAGCGATTCAATGAATTGACCCAAAGTTTGAGCCTCAGAGCAAAAGAATCCTTTATTTTTGGTTCTCGCCTGGATGTGTCAGGAGAGTTTAGTCTGCTCAAGCAGGACACAAGCTTTGTCAATAGGAAGTTGGGATTACGCTTTGGCTATCGGAGTACAAATTGGCTGTATTTTGAT